>DZCT01000596.1 GCA_022736535.1 Desulfatirhabdium butyrativorans
CGAAGTGATTCTGAAATTTCCGAGAGACCTGCTGAGTGACGCTTATGTGCAGGATTTCTTTCAGAGACTGAAATCGGAGATGATTATTCGGAAAAGCCGTCTCTCCGAAGAAGCGGCATGGGAATTGTCGGAAGAGATCAGGCAGGACCGGCGGGAGAAAAACAGAGAAAGATTTCTGAAGCGAATTGAATCCGAATAAAATAATTGTTGGTATGAATATACTTTTGAGTTAAATTTTTCAATGAAAATACAGCGTATTTATGTTGATACATCTGTTATCGGAGGCTGCTTTGATTCCGAATTTGCCAAATGGTCAAAGGGACTGACAGAGGATTTCAGGCTCGGCTCTTTCAAGCCCCTGTTATCGGAAATCATCTCAGCCGAAATTGAAAACGCTCCCGAAGAGGTACAGAAACTTTACGGAGAACTGCTTGCGCTGAATCCCGAAATACTCAGCATTGACGATGAGACGGCTGATTTGGCAGATGCTTATCAGGAACGCAATATTCTGACGCCGAAATATTATGATGACGGACTGCATATTGCCGTTGCAACTGTGGCAGAAGCCGATATGCCGGTCAGTTGGAATTTCAGGCATATCGTGCGTGCCGAGAAGATTCGGCTGTTTAACGCAGTCAATCTTGAAAAGGGCTATAAGCCTATACAGATATATTCGCCGAGAGAGGTGACAGTTTATGGAGCAGATTAATATCAAAACAGTTGAAATGGTCAGAAATATCCGTGACATTCATTATGAACAGTTGAAAGAGAAATCTCGTAAAGAACGGATACTTTTTTACCGTGAAAAATCAGTCAGACTGCATAACAGGCTTTTACAGCAAAAACAAACTGTCAGCGATTCATAAGCTGATATTTTATGTCATTATCAGACATAGGAATTTAGGAGCAGATTAAAAATCCGCTCTATCCGATAATGAGGGAAAAAACGGTTTCACAGCGGAAATGCAATCCGCAAAAAGGGGGAAATATGAAAAGCAGAACTTTGTTCAACGGCATTCTGACGGCTGTTTTACCTGTACGGCAGATAAGCATTGAAGGAAAGGTGAGATATGCAGCTGACTTATGAAAAAGACGAAGTGATTCTGAAATTTCCGAGAGACCTGCTGAGTGACGCTTATGTGCAGGATTTCTTTCAGAGACTGAAATCGGAGATGATTATTCGGAAAAGCCGTCTCTCCGAAGAAGCGGCATGGGAATTGTCGGAAGAGATCAGGCAGGACCGGCGGGAGAAAAACAGAGAAAGATTTCTGAAGCGAATTAAACCCTGAGAAAAGGAGAATTGCAGGAGATTACTTATGAAAAATGAAAATTCGGCGGCGGAAAATACTGTTTTACCGGAAGTGATAAACCGTCTGCAAAAACTTGAGAAGCAGGTCGGTCTGATAAACATGAAACTCCGGTCCGAACCCGGACTCCCCGGATTTGAATTTTTTATCGAGGCGGACGGGGAAGAAATCTGGTCAGGCATGGATTTGCAGACTCATTATCCGAAGATTCTGGAACAATATTCTGATAAAGAGCTGCTGATCAACTGGCGATCCTTTCCAGTAACGCTGGTATGAAAAACTTGATATTTCCATATACTGAAAAAGAACATCACATTTTCGGAAAAATAAGCCGGCCTCTGGTCAGGCTGGCGTTTTTCTCCGAGCGTTTCGGAAAGCGGCTGGAGGTCGGGCAGGTTATAGCTGACACAGGGGCGGATATATCTGTCATTCCTTTGCCTCTCGGTCAGATTCTGGTATCCGATGTGCAAAAAGGCATTCCCATGTATATCGGAGGCATCTTATCTTCGGATATGTCAGTCAATGCTTTTGTTCACAGGATAAAGGCACGAATCGGAGATTACGGTTTTGAAATGCCTGTCGCAATCTCTCTTTCATCTGTTATTCCTCCGATATGGGGCCGTCAGGAAGGGCTTGACCGATTTACAGTAAGTTTTGTTCAGGGCAGGGAGTTGAGGATCGAGATTGAGGACTGATGTTTGAAATAACTCAGGAAGATGTTTTATTATAACAAACTGT
Organism: Desulfatirhabdium butyrativorans; assembly: GCA_022736535.1. Lineage (GTDB taxonomy): Bacteria > Desulfobacterota > Desulfobacteria > Desulfobacterales > JAIFKL01 > JAIFKL01. The sequence continues at coordinate 2,046 of DZCT01000596.1, forward strand.
TTCACAGCGGATATCCTGCCGTTACGGGGGCGGCTGCGAGTAGCGGCGATACCGTCAATATAGCAGCCGGAACTTATACCGAAGCCGCCGCAGCGGTAAACAAGAATATAACTGTAAAGGGCGCAGGAGCAGATAATGCTGTCATTCAAGCCGCCGCAACAGCATGGAAAATTTTATGAATGTTCACACTGCAAATCCGGATGATTACGACAGTCCGTGGAAAGAACTGCTGGAAGAATATTTCCGTGAGTTTGCGGAATTTTTCTTTCCCGATATGGCGGAGGGTGCGGACTGGGAAAAGGGTTACGAGTTTCTTGACAAGGAGCTTCGGCAGGCGGTAAGAGATGCGGAACTGGGAAAGCGGCTGGCGGACAAGCTTGTGAAACTGCGGCGCAGAGACGGCGGGGAGG
>DZCT01000130.1 GCA_022736535.1 Desulfatirhabdium butyrativorans
TGCCCCGCCGTAAACATTTATTTTATCCATATCCTTGTCCAAACCGAGTTCCCGGACGCAGTACAACGCCTGAGACGCAAACGCCTCATTGATTTCAAACAAGCCGATGTCTTTGATGTCAACTCCGGCAAGTTTCAGCAGCTTGGGAATCGCATATCTCGGTCCCACGCCCATTTCATCCGGCTTGCATCCCACCGTTGTATAACACTTGAATTTTGCAACAGGTTTGACGCCCAACGCTTTGACTTTTTCCTCAGACATGATAACCGAAACGGCAGCGCCGTCAGTCATCTGCGAGGAATTTCCCGGCGTGATCGTTCCGTTTGCCGCAAATACCGGCTTGAGTTTTGCCAGCCCTTCCAGCGTGGCGTCCGGGCGGATGCCGTCGTCATAGTCAACGATAAATGTCTCTTTCTTATATGTCCCGTCTTTCTGCTGAACATACTTTGCCGCAGGCGTGGGAACAAGCTCCGTAAACAGCTTCTTGTTCATTGCCTCCGCCGCTTTCATCTGAGACTGAAGCGCAAATTCATCCTGCTGTTCACGGGAGATGCCGTAGCGTTTTGCCACATTCTCGGCAGTGATGCCCATAGAAGTATAAAGCTCAGGATGCTTTTTCGTGTATTCGGGATGGGGTCTGACAATGTTTCCGACCATCGGCACAAAAGTCATGGATTCCACGCCCCCGGCAATCGCAATATCAGACCAGCCTGCCATGACACGCAGCGCTGTCAGCGCAATCGCCTCCAAACCGGACGAGCAGAAACGGTTCACGGTTGCGCCGGAAACTTCCGCCGGAAAACCGGCGAGTTGCGTGACAATCCTGCCGATGTTGAGTCCCTGCTCGGCTTCGGGAAAAGCACAGCCGATCATCACATCATCCACATCTTTTGCCTCAAGATTCGGTGTTTTCTCCATGGCTGCTTTCAGAATAAAGGTCAGCAAATCCTCGGGCCGGGTATCTTTAAATGCGCCTTTTGCCCGTCTGCAACCGGGCGTTCTAAGCGATGTTACAATATATGCGTCTCTCATAATAAACTCCTTTCGAGGGGTTAGGGGTTCGAGGTTCGGGGTTCGGGGTGTTGCCTCTGACCTCTTACCCCGAACCTCTGACCCCTTTTCAATTCCTAAGCGGTTTTCCTGTTTTCAGTGTATGTTCGACTCGGGCGTGGGTTTTGTCCTGTTTCCAGAAATCGAGGAACGCGTCCCGTTCAAGTTTGAGAATGACTTCTTCATCAATTTCAGCGCCTTCCCGCACTTCGCCCCCGCCGATGACCGATGCGACCCGTTTTGCCAGAAATACGTCGTATTCGCTCACATATTTTCCCTGAACCATGTTGAAAAGCTCTGCATTAATCATGCCCTGCGCGCTTTCACCCAGAACTTTTATCTTCCGCTTGACCGGCGGCGCATAGCCTTCGTCTGCCATTTTCAGCACTTCTTTTTTTGCCTCGCCGATGAGATGATCCCGGTTGAAAACAATCCGGTCTTTGGGTCCCAGAAAACCCAGCGTTCTTGCATTTGCCGCAGAAGTGGAAATTTTTGCCATTGCAATATTGGTGAAAACAGGCGCAAAGAATTTTCCCAGATCATAATCATTTACAGGTTCAGGCACGGAACTGATGAATTTTTTCCACAGATTCATGCAGCCGCCGCCTGCCGGCAGCAAGCCCACGCCGATTTCCACAAGCCCCATATATAACTCTGCATGAGCGACAATCCGATCCGCCGCGCCGAGACAGACTTCGCAGCCCCCGCCGAGCGTCAGCCCGTAAGGCGCAGCCACTACGGGGAAATCCGCATATCGGGCTTTCTGAATGCCTTCCTGCGCCATTTTCAGAAATGCGTCTATCTCCGAGAATTTTCCGACCTGTGCAAGCGTTCCCATGTAGAACAGGTCTCCGCCGGCAGAAAATGCCCCCGGCATTCCGCCTGACTGATTCCCGATGACCAATCCCACGCCGTTGACATCCACATAGTCAATCACCTCTGAGATAAAGGTGACGATTTCCTTGTTGATGGCATTCAGCTTGGTGTGAAATTCGCAGCAGAACACGCCGTCGCCGAGGTCAATCAGCGATGCGGATTTGCAGGATTTGACCACTTTGCCCGCGTCTCTGAGCATGTTCAGAGAAATCACATTCTCGCTGACCGCAATCGGCTTGTAAGACGCTGAGGCAAAATCATAAAAGAATGCTTTGCCCTTTTCGCTTTTATAGAAAGAGGCATTTCCGTTTGCAAGCATTTTTCTGATATTTTCCGGAATCTTGAATCCTTCTTTTTCCATCTTTTCCACGGATGTTTTCACACCGATGGCATCCCATGTTTCAAAAGGTCCCAGCTCGAAATTGTATCCCCATTTCATGGCGTTATCAATGTCAAGAATGGTATCGGAGATTTCGGGAATACGGTTTGCCGCATAAATCAGGCTGTTGGCAAGGACTTTCCACGCAAATTCAGCCCCTTTGTCATTTCCGTAAACAACGGCTTTTATCTTTTCGGGCAGCGATTTTGCTTTTTTGGATTCTTCGAGACAGGGAAATTTCACCTTGTCATATTCGGCGTATTCAAGGGTTTCGGGATTGATGACTTTGCTGATCGGCTTGCCGTCCGGACTTTTTTCTTTTTTGTAAAAACCGCCCCCGACTTTTTTGCCAAGCAGTTTGTTTCCGATCATCTTTTTGACAAATGCGGGAATGACAAAACGGCTTCTCTGCTCATCATCGGGAACCAATTGATATGTATTGTCGGATACATGCGTCATAACATCCAATCCCACCAGATCGGTGGTTTTGAACATGGCAGTTTTGGGTCTGCCCATCGCGGGCCCGAAGAGCGCGTCCACTTCGGGAATGCTGAGACCGTATTCCAGCATCATCTGCATCGCGCTGACAATGCCCTGAACGCCGATGCGGTTTCCCACGAAATTGGGCGTGTCTTTTGCCCAGACAATGCCTTTGCCGAGCCGGCGCTCGCCGAAATCCGCCATGAATTCCAGAACCTCCGGCAAGGTTTCCTCGCCCGGAATGATTTCAAGCAGTTTCATGTATCTGACCGGGTTGAAAAAATGCGTTCCCAGAAAATGCTGTCTGAACGCGCTGCTCAATCCCTGAGACATATTTTTCAGCGGAATGCCGGATGTGTTTGTGGAGACAATCGCGGTATCTTTTCTGACCGTTTCCAGTCTTTTCAGCAACTCCTGCTTGATTTTGAGATTCTCCACCACCACTTCCACAATCCAGTCGCATTCCGCAAGCTTGTTAAAATCATCTTCAAGATTGCCGATGCGGATGAGGTCCGCGTCTTTTTTATCCATGAGAAGCGGCGGATTGGATTTCAGCATCGCGTCAAAACCTGCTTTTACAATGCGGTTTTTCGCTGCCGGATCATTTTTTTCCTCCGGTTTCAAATCAAACGGAACAATATCCAGCAGCAGGGTTTTGATGCCTGTACTGGCAAGCAGCGCGGCAATGCCGCTGCCCATCACGCCGGAACCGATGACTGCGGCTTTGCGTATTTTCCTGACCATAATTTTACCTCCGATATAAAACGGGTCCGTTAAAATGAATGAATGCTCATTCATTTATCAGAGACGGAAATCTGTGTCAAGTAAAATTTTTCAAATAAAATAAAATTCCTCGTTCCCACGCTCTACGTGGGAATGCAGAACCGACGCTCCGCGTCGGATTTTTTCCTTTTAATACCAATTCGCTTTCAAAAATTAAAAGATGCCGGTAGGGCGGGGTTACGACCCCGCCGCATGAAAAACACATTTATAAAACGGCGGGGACAATTTATTCTTAGCCCGGGCCCGTCCTGCCGATTATATTTTTTTGAAAGCGAATTGGTATGAGCCGGGAGCGACCGGTATTTTGTATTTTGAAAGCGAATCGGTATAAAATGCGGAGACAGAACGAGAAGCGGGTCAGGAACGCGGAGCGTGGGAACGTAGAACGGGTTTGAAACCCGTTTTACTGTTTGGCCGGAACAGGAACGCGGAGCGTTCCGGCTGCATTCCCACGCAGAGCGCGGGAACGAGACCGACGTAGAACGGGTTTCAAACCCGTTTTACAGTCATCCGGACGCGGAGCGTTCCGGCTGCATTCCCACGCAGAGCGCGGGAACGAGATTAACGGTAGGGGCAACCCCCTGTGGTTGCCCTTGTCTGCCCGACGGGTAAGATAGCAGCAAAGGGTAAGCACGGGGGCTTACCCCTACGACATACACCCCCCTGCCCCCCTCAAGTGGGGCCAAAAGCTAAAAATAGACCCCGTTTGAATGAATAAACATTCATTTCAGAGAGACTTAGAGTTTTTTTGCCTTTTGCCGCTGCTGCAATGCCGCAATGATCTGTCGGGAAATATTTTCCAGCGGCGCCACTTCATCCGCCGCGCCGATTCTGACGGCTTCTTTGGGCATACCGAAGACCACGCAGGATTTTTCATCCTGAGCAATGGTATATGCCCCGGCTTCCCGCATTTCCAGCAGCCCTTTGGCGCCGTCTGCCCCCATGCCGGTCATCAGCACCCCCACCGCATTTTCACCCGCATGTTTTGCCACAGACTGAAACAGCACATCCACGCTGGGACGCTGGTAATGCACCGGGGGACCGGTTTTTACTTTTACGGTATAATCGCTGCCGGACCGCCGGATCACTAAATGATGATTCCCCGGCGCTATCAAAGCAACTCCCGGAATCACACGGTCTTCATCTGCGGCTTCTCTGACTTCGATATGACACAGATCGTTCAGGCGTCTGGCAAATGCTGCGGTAAAATTCTCCGGCATGTGCTGGACAATGACGGTTCCCGGAATATCCGCAGGCATAGCTCTGAGTACCGTTTCAATGGCTTTGGTGCCGCCGGTTGACGCCCCCATGGCAATGATTTTGCGGGCAGTCTGAATGCGGAGGTCTTTTATGACATCTTTTAAGGGATCGGGGGGCGGAACAGGGGCGACGCCTGTTTTTACAGGAGCGGAGGGCGAAACAGGCATCCCGCCTGCTTTATGGACATTCATCCGGACAGACGCGGCAGCCCGAATCGCGTTTGCCAGAGAGCGGGAAACATTCTGCGTTGAATAGGCATGACCCGGTTTGCAAAGCACTTCCACTGCCCCCAGTTCCAATGCTTTCAATGCTGTGTCGCTGTTTTTCGGCGTCAGGGAACTCAGCACCACCACCGGCAGCGGATAGTATTTCATCAGCTTTACCAGAAATGACAGACCGTCCATTCTGGGCATTTCCAGATCAAGCGTAATCACATCCGGCTGCAGCCTCACAATCTTATCCCGTGCGACATAAGGATCAACCGCTGTTCCGACAATTTCAATATCCCTGTATTTGGACAGCTCATCTGTCAGAACTTTGCGGACAATTGCCGAATCATCAACCACAAGCACTTTAATCTTTTTTTCCGAAAACATAAGTCTCCCTGAAAGGGGCAGTCACAAAAGCACGAAAAATCATGTTTTATGTTTTGGCGAAAATATACGGATCCGATTCTGTTTTTTTGCCGCAGACCCACACAGACGGACACAGACAGCTATCCGAAAACGGAATACGGCACTTATGCAGAAAGTATGCCGTAAAAAACCGAAAGCGGATCAGCATATCACGAAAAAATACTTTTTTATGAGTCCGTGAAACTTCACTCACTTCTCAATTCTCAATATAAAGCATCAGATCGCATTGTCCGTCATCCATATCTAATTTTGCCGCAGACGAGGGCTGACCTGCGCCCCGGCTGTTCATCATCTCATCAGAACTGATGATATGGGGAGCTTCCACATTGAAAACTGTCTGTTTGCCGGCAATTGCCGGCAGAAGATTTCCGCAGATCACATTAATCAGTTCTTTAAGTGCGTCATACTGCTGTTCTGCGGCGGCGTCGGAATTGTCTTCCAGTCCGAGCATATTTCCTGCAATTTCAGGGAGGGCTTCTTTTGAAACTGCCATCAGCAGCGTTCCTTTGAAAGGACCTGTAAAAGAAACTCTGGCAATCACCGCGTCACTGTAATCCATCGGCTCTCTTTCCTCTTCCGGGAAAGAAAAAATAAAGGCAAGTTTTTCCAGAACTTCCCCTGCCACTTTATAAAGCGTTTCTTTAATCTGCTCCGCCGTCATCTGCACCTCCCAATCCCATCAGATTTCTGATGGTGTCCCGGATGAGTTCCGGCGAAAAGGGCTTGTGAATAAAAGCCGCCCCTTTCTGCCGCAGCCTTTCCAATCGTTTTTCACTGCCTTCTGTTGATATGACAACGATAGGGATGTCCTTTGTTTCAGGTTTCTGCTTCATACACTCTATCATTTCTTCACCGTTCATCACCGGCATGTTGATATCCGCTATCACCAGATCCACCCAGTTCTGATTGAGAACATCGAGTCCCTCCTGTCCGTTGGCGGCCTGATGGGTGTCTCCGAGCGGAAGCCCGCTCATATTCAGAGACTTCAGGATCATTGCGCGCATCACACCGCTGTCGTCAACAATAAGAACATTAATTGCCATCTTTATATAACCTCTTTGTTTCGGGGTTGTTGGAGCTGCCCGTATTGTTCAGGCTTGAAACAGATCATCAAAAATTCACGCCGTGTCCGGAGTAAAACGGGTTTGTCTGTTTTCAGCCTGGGCCGTTCTACCGTAAAACGGATTTGTCTGTTTTCAGCCTGCCCGTTCTGCACTCCGGAGTGCTGAAATGACCCGTTTTGTAAGATCGGTTCGGCAAAAATCAGCGAATCAGCAATCTGCTAACTGCTGCTCACCGTCACCTGTCCGGTTGAAAGATCAAAATTTACGGTACGGTTCGCCAGTCCGCCGACATCTTCGGATTCGAGGATCATACTGTTTTTCCACAGAATTTTTTTCAATACAGAATAATTTCTTTCCCCGATTTTGAACATTTCATTTTCACCCGCAGGCCGGGAACAGCCGGCAGCTCTGAGAATAAGCCTCGATTTCTGGCCCCCCATCTCGGTCAGCTCCTGAAACAATTTCGGAACTCCTGTGTCAACGAATATGCACGGATTGGTCTCCGCCTTCTGCGGATCAGACCGGGACAGCGGCAGCATGGCATGTAACAGACCGCCGACTTTTGCCACCGGATCGTAGGCTATCAGCCCCAGGCTGGTCCCTAGTGCATAAGTCACGATGATGTCTCCTTTTTTTCCAACTTTCATGTTTCCGACTAAAACGATGTGTCTCATTTATCTTATTTGCTCCAAACAAAAATTTTATAAATGACATTCTGGAACAACAGCCTGTCATCATCCTGAAATCTTTTAAAAAGCCAGAACACGCTCCCGCTGCCTGAAAATATAAAATGGACCCTGATCCGTGCCTCCGGAAATCCGCAGGCTGGCAAAGCCCCGATGCCGTTTTTGTCAAGTTCTCCCTTTTTTTCTGAAGGGGGAAAATCCGAATCCCCCTCGGTCCCCCTTTACAAAAGGGGGAAGCGCTGTCTGTTCTCAGCCGGGCCCCCTTTTTTAAAGGGGGGCAGGGGGGATTTGTGCGTCCGAGTGAGAAATCCCCCTGTATCCCCCTTTACAAAAGGGGGAAGCTGTCTCTAAAGCTTTTTTTTGGCGCCGCTGCTGCTGATGATGATCTGTCCTGTCGAAATTTCAAAATGAACTGTGCGGCTGGCGCTGCCGCCTATATCTTCAGACTCTAAAAGCACACCGTTTTTCCAGAGAAGTTTTTTCAGAACCGTATAATTCCGTTCTCCGATTTTGAACATTTCATTATTTCCCAGAGGCTGACCGCAGCCTGCGGCTTTCACCACCAATCTTGCTTTCTGCCCGCCCAGTTCATAAACACATCTGAATAACTCCGGCACGCCGGTATCAACAAACATGAAAGGATTTGCTTCAGCCTTTTGCGGATTGATTCTGGATAACGGTAACATGGCATGGAGCATTCCCCCGACTTTCACCGTCGGGTCATATATCATCAGCCCCAGACAACTGCCCAGCGCGTGTGTTACAAGTATGTCCTGCTCTTTTCCCACCTTCATGTCGCCCACTAAAATCACATGTCTCATTTGTTCCCTCATAGCCCGCAGCCGCCCGTCTCCATCGGCTGTGAACTATTTACGATAGACTGCCGGCCGTATATAGCGGAATTTGTGTGAGATGGCTGACAGCCCTTCCGAATGGCCCACAAAAAGGTATCCCCCCGGATCCAGTAAATCCCAAAAACGGTTTATCAACTTCTCCTGAGTCGGTTTGTCAAAATAAATCATGACGTTGCGGCAAAAAATCACATCAAAGGGTCCCTTCATGGGCCAGGCGTCCATCAGATTCAGCCTTGCCACCCGCACCATTTTTCTGATATTTTCTTTCACCTGCCAGAGGCGGGGAGGACCTTCCTGTATCCTGAAAAAATATTTGCTGACAAATACCGGCGGCAGCCCCCCGAGATCCGGCTCGGCGTAAACCGCTCTGCGTGCTTTTTCCAGCATTCTGGCTGAAATGTCTGTGGCAAGGATTTTCATATCTTTTGAATCGCTGTCGGATATATTTTCTCTCAGCAGCATTGCCAAAGAAAAAGATTCTTCCCCGGAGGAACAGGCGGCGGTCCAGAAACGCAGTCTGCGGCAGGTCAGTTCCGGCAATATTTTTTTTTCTAAATAATTGAAATGTTCCGGTTCACGAAAAAAGCTGGTTTTATTTGTAGTGATCACATCAATCAGACATCCGATTTCCTGATGTCCGCCGTCGCTTTCGATATATTTCAGATAGGTTTCAAAATCGGATAAATGCAAAGCTCTCAGCCGCTTCATCAGACGCGCTCTTACCAATGCCTGCTTTCCGTCTCTCAGATAGATGCCGCATAAGCTGTAAACAAGCCTGCTGATCTTTTTGAACTCTTTTTCACCCAGTTCGGCTGACATTAAATTTTGCACGAAACCCCTTCAGTGAGAATTGAGAAGTGAGAAGTGAGAAATAGAATGTCATTTCGAGCGTAGCGAGAAATCTTCTCAATTTTCAATTCTCAATTCTCACTTCTCAATTATCAGTCCCCGAATTTGCAAGTTTCACCAGTCCGCCCACATCTAAAATCAGGCCCACTTTGCCGTCCGGCATAATCGCACTGCCGGAAATGCCGGGAATATTGCGCATGATTTCCCCCAATGTTTTGATGACAATCTGCTGGCTTCCGATCAGTTCGTCAACAACAATGCCTGCCTGTTTTCCGCCGTCTTCCACCACCACGACAATGGCATGTGCGGGGTCATGCGCCGTGCCTTCGATGCCGAAAATCGCTGCCAGCCGGAACAGGGGAATCAGTCTTCCCTGAAGACGCATGATCTGCCCCCGGTTATGAACCGTTGAAATCGCTTTTGTATCCGGGCGCACAGACCGGACAATGGAAATGGTGGGCATCACATATTTTTCCGCTCCCACCCGGACCACCATTCCGTCAATAATGGCAAGCGTCAGAGGCAGGCTGATGCTGAACGTGCTGCCGCTGTGAAGCTCGGACTGAATGTCAATCTGACCGCGAAGAATCTCTATATTTATTTTAACCACATTCATCCCGACCCCGCGTCCTGAAACTTCGGAAACCGCTTCGGCAGTGGAAAAACCCGGCTCAAAAATCAGACTGAAGACTTCGCGTTCCGTGAGGGTTTCAGGTCTGGTATTTTCGGGGAGCAGCCCGGTTTCGACGGCTTTGGCAATGATGGCGCTGCGATCCAATCCTTTTCCGTCATCGGTTATCTCAACCACCACATTTCCGGCAGAATGACGGGCGGACAGCAATATCGTGCCTTGACGGGGTTTTCCGAGTTTTTCTCTGATCTCCGGGGATTCAATACCGTGATCCACGGCGTTGCGCACCATGTGGACCAGCGGGTCTGCGATAATATCCACCATATTCCGGTCAATTTCGGTATCTTCGCCCTGCGCCTCAAACAGGATTTCCTTTCCGGCTTTACGCGCCAGGTCCCGTACCAGACGCGCCATTTTCTGAAAGGTGGGTTTGAGGGGAACCATGCGCATGGACATGCTCATATTCTGAAGTTCCCGGACAATTTTAGCGGTCAGCGCCACTTTTTTTGAAAGTTCATGATGGCCGCCGGTCATGACAATTTCATCCTGCGCCACCATGGAATGCGCCACCACCAATTCTCCCACCATGTCAATAAAGCGGTCTAAACGCTCCACCGGCACTCGGACAGACGATTCGATCAGATGTTTTGCCCCTTCCATCTGCTGCTGGGTTCTGAGTCCTTTTGCGACATCTAACAGAGAGGCGGTTTTTGTCTGCACCATCCTGACGCCGATGGGCTTTTCATCCTTTTGGACCGTAGCGGCAACCGCCTCGACTTCCTTTCTCTCCGCTTTATCCCGAGCCACCAGAATATCGCCGATTCTCGGAATCATCAGAGGCGATTCTTCGCCTTCCTCATCGCTGATGCCTGCTTTTTCCGGATTGCTCAGAAAAACCATCAGTTCGTCATAGCCCGTGGGTTTGAGAAAAGGCTGTCCTTCGGCAAGGGACTGCACCGACTGAACCAATTCCTTGAGCATGTCAACAGACCGGAGCGCCAGATCGGTATATCCGCCCGCATAGCGGATTTCCCTGTTGCGGATCCGGCTTAAAAAAGACTCGGCATGATGCGCCATTTCGGATATGAGCGTCAGTTCAAGAAAAGCAGACGTGCCTTTTACCGTATGAAATGCCCGAAAGACGGTGTTGACCGCATCGGCATTTTCAGGATTTCTTTCAAGAGAGAGCAGGGCTTCTTCCGCATTGACAATCAGATCCGTGCTTTCGGTAATAAATGCGCTGATCAGTTCCGGGTCCGCATCTCCGGGGAGAAAGACTGCCTCGGTCGCAGAGACGCAAGATTTTGCGTCTGTACCTGCGGATTCACCGGCTTCAAATCCCGTCAAATCGCTTATTGCCTCGGCAGATGGACCCGTTTCAGATCGCGTCAAACCGCTTCCGGGCGAATCGGAAATTTGTTCTTCAGGCGCATCGCTTTTTTCTTCGGTGCGGAGCGGTCTGTGTTCGGCGACTTTTTCTTTTTCATCCATCACATTCATTGCCGATTCTATGAGCTGACCGATTTTCAGGATTGCCTCTTCTGCCCGGGAATCTGCTTCCGAACCATGAGACGCCGTCATTTTTCCGGTAATCACAGCCGCCCGGGCGATTTTTTCCCGGCATAATTCGGGATAAGAATTGTCATCAGCAATGGCGGTCAGCATTTCCAGCAAGCGGGACCAGGCTGCGACAGATTCGGAAAGATCAGAGGGATCCAGTTGAAGCAGAAACGCAGCCGCATCATTAAGAGATGCCGGGTTTAAAACAGATATCGGACTTGTATTTTGATTATTGTCTGACATAGCATATTCATTTCCTTAAAATTTTCCCGACAATTAATATGAGCCGGGATGCTGTCGCTCTTTTCGCAGGATGATGCGCCGCCGCCGGCTGATACCAATTCGCTATCAAAAATTAATTAATCCGGTGAAATGCTGTAAGAGATTTA
>DZCT01000131.1 GCA_022736535.1 Desulfatirhabdium butyrativorans
GGTGCTGCAAGTGCGAAACATTTTTGAAGCCGTCAATGTTCAGGAGGTCAATAACCTGACGGATGCGCTGAATAACGGCTGCAAGCTGACCGTGATTGATATCCGAGCCAATGTGTCATCCACAAAAGCGAACCGGTTTTTTATGATTCGGCCCGGAAGCGATTATGCCTTTAATCTGGCAGTTATCCATATTCTTCTGACCAAAAAATGAAAACAGAACTGTTGCGAAATAGCACAAGTATTTGAATTCAGAAGCTATTTCAGATAGCCCAATTTTGGAATTAACCACTTGATATACAAAGACAACCTCCCGAAATCGGCTCTTATTTTGCAACAGCTCTGATTCAGATAAAAAAAAGGTTGACAAGCCGATTTATATCGGATAAATAAAATCCGATTTATCCGATATGGTGAAAAAATATGAAACTTACAAGAGAATGTGAATATGCTGTTCGCTGTGTTCTTTACCTTTCCCATGAAGGAAAGGAAATAGTGGTTGGCCGCAGGCGGATTGCAGAAGAAATGGAAATCCCCGGCCCGTTTTTAGGGAAGATTGCCCAGCAGCTGGCGCGTTCCAATATCATTGAAATTGTTCAGGGATCCAAAGGCGGCTTCAGACTGGTGCCTTCACCCGAAAAACTGACCCTTCTGGATGTCATAGAAGCGGTAATGGGGAAAGTGTATTTAAATGACTGTGTATTGCGGCCGGATTCATGTTTCAGAAGTCCGACATGCCATGTCCGTCTGGTATGGAAAGCAGCAACGGAAAGGCTGCGGGAAACACTCCGAAAAACCAGTTTTGCGAAGCTTTTAGAAGCGGAGTCCGAATATTTATCTTCTGATTGAACCGTAAAAGACGGGAGAAATCGCTTTCCTTGCGCTTCTTACATTACCTGAGAGAATTTAAGTACCTAAGCAATAATTTTTTGACATTTCCGAAATAGCGGAAATCGGAAAATTCAGAATGCGATCAATGAGAGAGCAACATAACAAAAGACCGTTGTTTGGCAAGATCCTGACACAGAAAGGGATTATCACCGATAACCAGCTTGCAGGCGCGTTGAGAATTCAAAAAGAAAGGCTTTTTCTTTACGGAGAACCTGTTTATCTTGGCCAGCTTATTGTTGAGCTTGGCTTTGCTTCCGAACAGGAAGTCGTTAACGCAGTCAGCGAGCATTATAAAATATCAGTGTCCTCTTTGTCGGAAAATATTGAAGAACTGATTGAGAAAAAGAGCAGGACGGCTTTAAAAAGAATAACCAATGTCAGGATTCCGATCTGGATACAGTTATCCGTGGCCATGACTGCCATTATTATTCTCACTGTTTCCCCGTTCAGCTTTCTCATTCTCAGCCAGCAAAAACAGGAGCTTTATGAACAGACGGTTAATACCGGCATCATCAGCCTGAACTATTTTACTTATAACGCCCGTATTCTTCTTGTCGAAGACAACATATCAGGGCTGAATTCGCTGATAAAGGAAGTTGTATCAGTGAAAGGACTTGTCTTTGCCATCATAACGGACAACCGGAAAATCATAAAAGCCCACACGGATATCAGCAAGATAGATTTGCCGCTTGATACGCGGCATTATCCGAACAATGTGAATTCAAAAGAGAATGTCAGTTATTTTACCGGCATGACCCCGTCCGGGGAACATGTGCTGCACCTGAGCCGTCCCATCACTTTTCAGGGCAGAAAACTGGGCCAGGCCTATGTCGGGGTTTCCATTGATTTCATAAACCGGCTTACCCGGGAAAAAGCCATATTCATTATCATATCAACATCCGTCATAACACTTTTCGGAATACTTGTATCGGTTATTCTCGGACTCCGGCTTTCCATGCCTGTCGGGGAACTGGCTGAGGCAACAAGGGAGATCGGCAGGGGAAACTATCTTTACAAGGTAAATATGCGCCGGAACGATGAGCTTGGCGATCTTGGCAGGGCATTTGACAAAATGGGCAGGGAACTCTGGAGCAAGATGTTAATGGAAAAATCTTTTGGCAAATATGTCGGTTCCGAGGTTCTCCGGATGATCATGGCCAACCTGGAAAATACATGGCTGAAGGGAACCCGGACAGAGGCTACCATTATTTTCTCTGATATCAGGGGATTTACAGCATTCTCGGAAGCCAACGAACCGGAAGAGGTTGTGGACAGGATAAATCAATATTTTGATATCGCCGCAAGCGTGATACACGAGCATGGAGGATTTATCGACAAATTCATAGGTGACGCGGTTCTGGCGGTTTTCGGCGCGCCGGTTTACCGGCAAAACCATATTGAATGCGCTGTCAAAGCTGCCTCTGACATGCAGAAAAAATTAAAATCGGCAAGCAGAAACGGCAACCATCTTCTTGCGGCTATCGGAATCAGCATTCATTCCGGCATCCTGGTATCCGGGAATATCGGCTCCTCTGAGCGGATGGAATATACAGTCATAGGCGACACCGTCAACATGGCTTCCCGGATGAACGGATTTGCCGGGCCTGGGGAAATTATTATCAGTAAAACCATTTATGAGCACATGGGCGGCAAAATTGAGACAGAACCGCTTCCGCCCCGGCCTGTAAAAGGCAAAACAGGAACTTATGAGTTTTTCAGGGTGCTAAGGCATCTGAATTGACTTGAAAAATTCGGAGGTGCTGTAAGAGCAGTGATGATTTGTGAAACTGCATTTGCAACACCCCCAAAAACTTTAACAGGAGGAATCAATGAACATTCATAGAAAAAGATTGCCGGTATTACTATGTTTTCTTTTTCTGCTATCCGGATGCATGGGGACGCTGAAAGAAACAAAATGTCCCTTAACGCCGGATGACATGCCGCTGGTTTATGAAAATTTTATTGTCGTGAGAACCCGGGCCGGAGATACATTTTCTTCTCTCGCGGCCAGATATTTGGGAGATCTGTCAAAAGACTGGATGATCCGTGAATTCAACGGCATGGAAACCATTGATGCCGGACAGGATATTATTATCCCTAAAAAGCCTTTTTGTCGGGGCGGGTTAAAACTAAACGGCTGGCAAACCGTTCCGGTACTGCTCTATCATAAATTCTCAACGAAAACCGGGGGGAAATATTCTGTCACTCAGGCAGCTTTTGAAGAGCAGATGAAATATCTCAAAGAAAACGGGTATAGCGTGGTCACTTTGGACCAGTTCCTGAATTTTATTGATTTCAAAGATCCCCTTCCTCCGAAATCCGTGGTTCTGACCTTTGATGACGGGTGGGAATCTATGTATGATATTGCTTTTCCGATATTAAAAAAATATGGATTTCCCGGCGCCTTGTTTGTTTATACTGACTTTATAGGAAAAGACCGGGCAATGTCCTGGGATCAGATACGGGAGCTGGCTGAATACGGATTTGACATACAAAGCCATACCAAAACCCACCGGGATCTGACAGAATCAGGTGAAAACGGGTCTTTTGAAGATTATTTCGGAGGACTGAAAGAAGAACTCATCATATCCTCGTATGAGATTTTCAGGCATCTGAACAAAAAATGCACATGTCTGGCATATCCCCATGGAAAAACAAACCGTTTTGTCACGGCACTTTTAACGGAACACGGATACAGAGCCGGCTTTACAACTGATGAAGGACAAAATCCTTTTTTTATCAATAATTTTCTGATCAGGCGCACACGGATCAGCGGTGAGTGGGGCATGGAAGAATTTATAAAAAATCTGGACACCTTTTTCAAGGAAAAGGAAAAGGAACCGATCGAAACTTCCATCCCGTCGGCCGCGTCTGAAAAGGCAGTCCCGGATTTGTCGGAACAGTTCCGGATAAAAGCCGGAGAATATGAAAAAACAGGAGAACTGTAGCGTGCAGTTATCAGTCTGAAAATTGCGGAGGATTTGGATCCCTGCAATAAAGAAATACGGCCCGAAACAGAGAGGCTGCTCTTAAAAGCCGAACTCGAGGCTCAGAGACATTTTGAAAACGGAGTGTCTTATGCTGAAAAGAATGAGCCGGAAACAGCCCGCGGCCAATTCATAACAGCGCTCCGATATAACCCTGATCTGAAGGAATCTGTCGAATATCTGAAGAACAGGCTCCAGCCTGAAACATTCATGATGTATTCCGTTGAAAACAAAGACACATTGGAAATGATAGCCCTGAAAGTCTATCATGACAGTAAAAAGGATTTCCTTATTGCTTATTTTAACGACATTGAACAGGATAAGCTCCTTAAGCCCGGAACAGTTCTCAGGCTTCCTGTCCTTGACAGGGGACCGGTTAAAGAACAGTTTGATGCCGAAGATGAGCTTGAAAGGGCAAAATTCTATTTTGAACAGGATGAGTATGCCCTGGCGATTGGCATCTCAAAAAAAATTCTCGGGCATGATGCCTCAAATGCGGAAGCTGCCAGCCTGCTGAACGCATCCTGCAGGAAAGTGGGAATACTGTTAGGCAAGCGGGGCAGGTATAATCAGGCATTGGGAATTTTAAAGAAGCTGATCCTGCGTATTCGGATGTCCATAATTTGATAAACGATTACTCAGCCCGGGACAAGGTCATGGATAAGATGCCGTCTGATCCCTCTGAAAGACTTCGGAAGGCTGAGACTAAGGATGACCGGAACAAGAAGTCCATGGATAAGACACCATCTGATCCCTCTGAAGGACTTGGGGAGCCTGAGACTAAGGATGACAAGGTCATGGATAAGACACCGTTTGATCCTGAAGGTGAGTTTGACACCGCAAAATTCTATCTTGCGTTGGAGGAATATGACACGGCCCATGACATTGCTGAAAAAATCCTCGCACATAATAATTCAGATAAAAAAGCCGGGGAACTGGCAAACGAATCCTTATACAGAAAAGGGATGCTGCTGGGCCGGCAGGAGCAATATGCACATGCTATTGAAATATTTAATAAGATACCTGAATATCCGGGGGTGAAAGAAGCAATATCCGAATTTGAACAGACCAGGAAAAACAAGGCACAGGAACATTACCGGCAGGGAGTCAGATATTTTGTGGATGAGAATATTTTGTGGATGAGAAATTGGAGGATGCTGTGGAAGAATGGAAAAAGGCTTTGGAACTTGATCCTGAACATCCGAATGCGGAAAAAGAAATGAAAAATGCCCTCAGCCTGATCCAAAAATTGAAGGATTGAAGATTAGCCTGACAATGCCGCAATGGTGAGGTTTTCCCAAAAATGTTGAAAAAAACAGCCCGGCAGTCCGGCGACTATTGGGGGGTTCCGCCGGCGATCCTGTCCCCAACCGCCGCTGACTTTGACGTTAGTGCGTCAGGCATAATGTTATTGACGGCAGTTTGATGAGCAAAGCAGACAAAGAAATATCAGTATCATTTTCAGCCCTGTTTGATCTGAAAGAAATTCAGAAGCTTCAGGATGCCTTTGCAAAAGCTGTGGGCGTAGCTTCCATTATCACCGGCATAAACGGATATCCGATAACAGAACCCAGCAATTTCTGCCGGTTATGTACCGATATTATCAGAAAGACTGAAAAAGGGCTTGCCAACTGCATGAAGTCCGATGCTGAAATCGGCCGCTGCAATCCGGACGGTCCCGTCATACAGCCGTGTCTGAGCGGGGGGCTGTGGGATGCGGGTGCCAGTATTATGGCAGGGGATACACACATTGCCAACTGGCTTATCGGTCAGGTCCGCAACGAAGCTCAGGACATCGGGAAAATGATCGGATATGCCCGTCAGATCGGAGCGGATGAGGATGAATTCCGTTCCGCCCCGGAGGAAGTTCCGGTCATGTCTTTCGGGCAGTTTGAAAAGGCAGGCGATGCACTGTTTCTGATGGCAAACCAGATGTCCCGGACAGCATTTCAGAATATAAGACAGAGGGAACTGACTGAAAAACTGGAACGGGAAATTTCAGAGCGTGAGAAGGCTGAAGAGGAAATCCGCCTGCTGAGGAAAAAAAAGGAGAGATATGAAAGATACATGATTTTCGGTTCAGACGGTGAGGAATACGGAATCAGCATTTCAAAAATTCAGGAAATTACAGAAATAATGCCTGTCACACATGTTCCCGGCACACCGGATTTTATGAAGGGGGTCATAAATCTCAGAGGGAAGATCATCCCGGTCATTGATTTCGGACTGAGACTCGGACTGAAAGCCGGAGCCTGCACAGAAAGAAGCTGTATCATAATCGTTGACACGGAAGGACGGCAGACCGGAATAGCGGTGGATTCTGTCACAGGAGTATCGGACATAAAAGGCGAGGATATTGACGATATGCCGGTGCTGGATCCGAAATCAGAAACCGGTTATATTTCCGGATTGGACAAATCCGGAGAGAAAATCAGGATACTGCTCAATATTGAACAGATTGTCAGTTCGGAAGAAATAAAACAGCATTTTGACAGGTAAAAATTATAAAGCCGCATAACCCGGCATTCAAGCGGACGGCGTTCCGCCGCCGCTTAATTCGTTGTTCGCATGAGGAAGATATGAGAGCATGTTTGGGATTCATCCCCCTGACAGTAGTCGCGGTTCCCTTTTTGGTCGCGACGATTCGGCAAGCCTTATTCTACAAAGGATGTATGGACGGTCTCGGCTATGTTCTAATTGCAATGGGCGGATTTATGGTTGGCGGGGTTTTGAATATCGCATATCTGCTCTTTGTGGCGATTACCCATCGCACACACTTCAGTTTTGAGCGCCGTCGGCCACGCATAGTCGCCATGATTGCCTTCATTGCCGGTCTCTGCCTGCTTGTCATCCAAACTATCGTCGTTGGAAGTATCGCGTGGAAGAAACTGACAATGGACTGAATGCGAACAACCGGTTCCGGCGGACGGCGTTCCGCTGCCGCTGAATTCGGTGTCAGGCATGTTGAATCCCGAATATATAAGTAAGGTATGGATATGAATGACAGAAAAATACTGTTCCCCCGAAAAGGTTCTGTACAAGGAGTGGAGACGAGCGGGAGGACTATATTGGGGTTTCTTCAAGGAAGGAGGGGAGTTTTCAGACGCATTGCTCTGAACCTTCTGCGTGAATACGGAATATCGGAAGTTCAGGCAGACAGATGGTATCCTCTGGAATCGCTGATATCAGTCTTCAATAAGCTGGCAGATGAAGGAGGAATAAATACATTGAGAATGATCGGAGCTTCTGTGATTGATCATGCAGCATGGCCGGAAGAAATAAATTCATTAGGGAAGGCGCTGAATTCTGTTGACATTGCGTATCATATGAACCACAGAAGAGACGGAAAAGACCTGTTTGACATCGGAACCGGCAGGATTATCGAAGGAGCCATCGGACATGTTATTGTCATACCGCCTGAGAAGAATGAAAACAAAGCACTTTATATCTGCGGTTCATTTTATCCGTGTGAATTTGATTTCGGTTATGGCTTCTGCGTTCGTAAAAAAATTCAAGCCCAAAAATTGTAATCGTTATGCAAGAATCAGACATGACACCGGCGGGTGCCGAAGCAGAGGCGGAGAAACCTGCACTTATGTAATTGAATGGTAACAAAAAAATGCCTGACCCTTTGTTGCACCTGAGAAAGCAGGTGAACTTATCGTTAGCTTAGATTGAAACAGAAAGGAGGAAAGCATGATAAAGAAGTTGTTTGTGACATTGGCGCTGCTCATTGCGGTTTGGGGACCTGCCGATGCTTTTTCTGAAAAACTGCTGATCGTTGCAACTGACAGGCCGCCCTTTGAAATGCCGGGAAAAGACGGTGAGGCAACCGGCATGCATGTGGATATTATCCGTGAATTCTGCAAACGGAACGGGATCGAGCCGGAGTTTCGGGTTCTGCCGTGGCCGAGAGCTTTGGAGGAGGTTAAGGAAGGCAGGGCAGGAGCCGTCTCCTCCCCCAGAAAAACTGAAGAGCGGACACAGTTCCTGATTTACCCTTCCGAATATTTTACTATGGAAAGAACAGTCATTGTCGGATTAAAGGGAAAAGGAATCAGAGCATCGAAACTGGATGATCTGAAAGGCAGGACCTGCGGCGTCGTCAGGGCTTATGTTTATCCCCCCGAGTTCGACAGCTATTCGGGGCTGAAAAGAGATGTAAGTTGGGGAGCATCGCACGGAGCTGGCAGTGGGTGAACAGTCGATCCTGCTGTTTATAGCCAAAAACCTCGGAATTCAGATTGAAACGGTTTTTGTGCTGGTAGATGCCGAACCGGATTATTTTGCATTTTCCAGAACATTGGGCGAGAAAGGCGAGATATTGGCTGAAAAGTTCAGTCAGACCATACGGCAGCTGAGACAGGAAGGCTTCATCGAGAAGATCTACGATAAGTACCTCAAGTAACACACTGAACCCTGAGGATTTTTCAAAATCCTCAGGGTTTATGTAATACCGATTCGCTTTCAAAAACTCGGCTTTATGATGCGAAAAACCGCTTCGCTCTATTTTCGCACTCCGGAAAAACAGTATTTTTAAAAAATTACAAATTGAAGTTGCATATGGCGTTAGGTTATAAGTTATGAAAAAACGGCGAAGCGGTATTCAGGTTAAAGTGAATCTGGTTATCGGGATTGTTATAACGATCTCATTTGCCGGATTCGCGTTTTACAATTTTGCAACAGCAAAAAGCAGACTTGAAAACACGCTTGACGGGTTTGCAGAAAACACGGCAAGCCGTCTCTCGGGCAATATGGCAACCGCTCTGTGGGATATGAACAAGGAACTGGCTGAAGAAGTCATACTCTCGGAGATGACTGAAAAAAGCATATACGCGGTTGTTGCGAGAAAAGACAACAACTCGATATTTCAGAGCTATAAGCGTGACGACAGATGGAATATCGTAAAAAACAGAGATGATATTGAAATTAAAGACAATCTTATAAAAAAACAGAAAGATATTGTCAAGGATAAAGAAAAATTAGGCAGAATCGAATTTTTTGTTACTACGAAATTTATGCGGAAAGAACTCAGAGATAATATTGTCAGCAGTGTTGCGGTTGCTGTTTTGCTGAATATGATTCTGTTCGCATCAATCCATATAGCGGTAAAAATATATTTAATCCGTCCCGTAAGCAATATCGCATCAGGATTGAACGAATCTGCCGGAGAGGTTGTATCCGCATCGGAGCAGATTTCCGCAGCGAGTCACTCCCTGTCTTACGGAGTTTCGGATCAGGCTGCCTCTTCGGAACAGATAAATTCCGCATTGGAGACCACGCTTTCTTCAGCCGGACAGAATGCAGAAAAGGCGGAACAGACAGACACTTTTATGAAACAGATCAGTCAGATTGCCGTCAGGTCAAATGAAAGCATGAAACAGCTTATCAATGCTATGCGTGAAATTTCCGAAGCAGGGGAAGAAACATTCAAAATAATAAAAAACATTGACCAGATTGCCTTTCAGACCAGTCTGCTGACGCTTAATGCGTCTGTTGAAGCTGCCAGAGCGGGAGAAGCCGGAGCAGGTTTTGCAGTTGTCGCCGGAGAAGTGAAAAATCTTGCATCACGGTCAACACAGGCGGCAAAAGAGACTGCCGATCTTATTGAAAGCACAGTAGGCAAAATTTATGGCAGTTCAAGAATCGCGGAAACAGCCCACGCGGCATTTTCAGAAGTTGCCCGGTACATCGACAACATCGCCTGTCTTGTCGGGAATACGGCAGCGGCTTCAAACGAACAGAAGCTCATAATAGAACAGATAAACAAGGCATCCGATGAGATAGAAAAAGTCATCATGCAAAATGCCCAAAGCGCGCAGGAACTGGCTTCAGCTTCCGAAATGATGAATTCGCAGGCGGAAATCCTCAAAGGATTCGCTCAGGAACTTGTTCTGCTGATAAAAGGAGCGTTATGAGCAGGGAGTTTCCGATCAGGATATCCTTATGCCATACAGTAATTTCACATTCAGACAGCTCTGCCTAGCACAATGAAGACATCCTCGGAAAAAAACATTCTGATCGTTGACGATGAGCCGGATATGCTGCATCTGCTCAGACGCAGCCTTGAGCCTGACCTGAAATGCCGGGTTGAAACTGCATCTTCCGGGAAAGCCGCTCTGGAATTGCTTGCACAGAAAGGCTTTGATCTGGTTTTAGCCGATATCCGGATGCCGGGTATGGGCGGAATGGAGTTATTGGAACTCATCAAAAGAAGTTTTCCCGATCTTACGGTCCTTATGATGACAGCTTACGGCAGCATTGACACGGCTGTGGAAGCCATGAAACACGGGGCTTACGATTTTATCACCAAGCCTTTTGATCATGAGGCATTGCTTGTCCGGCTGGAAAAAGCTTTGGAAAGAAGCCATCTTCTGAAGGAAAATCTGAGGCTTCAGAAAGAATGCTCCAAAGAACTGATGTTTCAGGAATTAGTGGGAACAAGCAGAGCCATGCAGCGGGTATATGAAACCGTGACTATGGTAGCCAAAACAGACATAACCGTGCTGATTACCGGCGAATCGGGAACCGGAAAAGACCTGACTGCCCGTGCGGTCCATGCTCTGAGTCCGCGCAGCCGGAATAACTTTGTGGCGGTCAACTGTCCCACAGTACCGGAACCGATACTTGAAAGCGAGCTTTTCGGATACAAAAAAGGTGCGTTCACTCATGCCACCCAGAATAAGACCGGCTTGTTTCAGGAAGCGCATAAGGGTTCTATTTTTCTGGATGAAATCGGCGATATCAGTCCGGTCATACAGACCAAACTGCTTCGGGTCTTGCAGGAAAAGGAGATCAAACCGCTGGGAGATAACCGGTCCGTAAAGATAGATGTGCGTATTATCGCGTCCACTAACCAGAATCTCAAAGAAAAAATCCGGAAAGCCGAATTTCGGGAAGACCTGTTTTACCGCCTGAATGTGGTTTCCGTAGAATTGCCTGCATTAAGAGAACGTCCCGAAGATATTCCGCTCATTGCCGCGCATCTGCTGGAAAAACACTGCGGCAGACTCGGCAAAGCATCCAAACACATTTCTCCCGAACTGATGAATGAATTTCTGAAAAAAGAATGGAAAGGAAATGTGCGGGAACTGGAAAATACCATTATCCGGGGCATTCTCTTTTCCCGGACCGATGAGATCAGCCTTAGTGATACCGGCATCAAAGACAGTGAAGACAATCTCTCCCATCCTCCGGCAGACTTTCAGGGCATGTCTTATAAAGACGCAAAAGAGGAATCCCTGCGCCGCTTCAACAAAGACTATATAGGACATATTCTTTCTCTCAATGACGGAAATGTCACCCGTGCCGCGCAGATCTGCGGATTAGGGCGGCAAGTCCTCCAGCAGATCATGCGTCGCTACGGTATCCGGTCTGAGGATTTCAGAAATAAAGGCGAGGAGTGAATATTTCTCACTTCTCACTCATTCTCAAGATTCCTCGCTACGCTCGGAATGACAGGAGTAACGCTCGGAATGACAGAAATAGACCTCTTTCAAAAGTGGGAGTTGCTCACTTGATTTTATTGGATAAAACTT
>DZCT01000132.1 GCA_022736535.1 Desulfatirhabdium butyrativorans
TGGGAAACCCCCTCCGGGGAAAAAATATCATATAAAGTCAAAAGAGATTCGGTATAACCCGAAAAAAAACCTCCGAGACATTGTAAATCCCGGAGGTCTGTTGCATAACCCCATTAAATAAACTTTTCAGAAAAAATGAATTTTATTCATTTTAAAGCAGCACAAAAGCCCTCCCTCTGATAAAAAGGGCTGTAAAATAACGCAGGGAAGTTTTATGCTGCTTTTATCAAAAAATCAGAAACTTAGCCCTGAACCATCTTCGTAATCGCCTCGACAATTTCAGGGTTTGCCAGCGTCATTACATCGCCGACATCAGACTTGTTCGAGATCGCGCCCAGTACGCGGCGCATGATCTTGCCGGAGCGTGTTTTCGGCATGTCAGGAACAATCCAGACTTTCCGGGGCCTTGCAATCGCGCCGATTTCCGTCTCAATTGCTTTGGATATCTTGGCGGCAAGTTCCGGACTCGCCTTGATCCCGGGTTTCAGTGCGACGTACAGATCCGGCTCTTTTCCTTTGATCTCATGTTTCACAGGCACAACCGCGGCTTCCGCCACTTCCGAAACCGTGAGCGCGGCAGATTCAATTTCTTTGGTTCCCAGACGATGCCCTGAAACATTGATAACATCGTCAATTCTGCCGAGAATACGGATGTATCCGTCCGGAGCCTCCACAGCCGCGTCACCGGTCAGATAGGGCCAGTCCTGCCACCGTTTGCTGTTTTTATCCTTGCAGTATCTTTCATAATACTGGCGCACAAAACGGTCCCTGTCGCCCCAGATGCTTTGGAAAGCCCCGGGCCAGGGATTCTGTATGCAGATATTGCCGGCTTTGCCCGCGCCCCGGGGGAGGATATGTCCGTCTTCATCAAAGATAATGGGATGAATGCCGGGCATACCGGGTCCCGCGCTGCCCGGTTTCATGGGCTTGATGCCCGGGAGCGTGCTACACAGGAAGCCGCCGGTCTCTGTCTGCCACCAGGTGTCAACAATGG
Source organism: Desulfatirhabdium butyrativorans (assembly GCA_022736535.1). GTDB lineage: Bacteria > Desulfobacterota > Desulfobacteria > Desulfobacterales > JAIFKL01 > JAIFKL01. The sequence goes on from DZCT01000132.1 coordinate 995, forward strand.
CTGCTTTGCCTTTGCCGACCACTTCGTAGTACCATTTCCATACTTCCGGTTCGATGGGTTCGCCCACGGTGGTCATGTGCTTGAAGTTGTAGTTGTATTTTGCAGGCTCATTGGGACCGACCTTCCGCAACGCACGGATGGCAGTAGGCGCCGTATGGAAAATATTGACATCCAATTCCTGCGCAATCCGCCAGCAGCGTCCGGCATCCGGATAAGTGGGAATGCCTTCATAGATAACCGTGGATGCCGCCAGCGCCAGCGGACCGTAAACAATGTAGGAGTGACCCGTGATCCATCCGATGTCCGCCATACACCAGTAAACATCTTCCGGGTGAATGTCCTGAACATATTTTGAGGTGCCGGTAACATAGGCAAGAAAACCGCCGGTGCTGTGCTGGCATCCTTTGGGTTTGCCGGTGGTGCCGCTGGTGTACATGAGGAAGAGGGGGGCTTCGGCAGGCATTCTGACCGGCTCGATCCGTTTGCCGTAATACTTTTTCACCAGATCGTTTGCAAAATAGTCACGTCCTTCAACCATGGGCGTGGGGCTTGAATATTTCCCCGGATAACGCTGCCATACCAGCACCTTGGCAACCTTCTGTCCTTCTTTTTTGGCATCCGCGACGGCTGTGTCAGCCTTTTCCTTGTGGTCAATCAGCGAGCCGCCCCGGTAATAGGAATCCATGGTGATGAGGACATCGCTTTTTGAGTCCACAATTCTGTCCGCACAGGCTTTGCCGCTGAATCCGCCGAAGACCTGAGAATGAATGACGCCGAGCCGTGCGCAGGCAAGCATGGTGATGGGCAGTTCCGGAACCATCGGCATGTGAAGCGTCACACGGTCCCCGGCTTTCAGTCCGCAGAAATCCTGAAGCACAGCCGTAAATTCGTTCACCCGCACATAGAGTTCCTGAAACGTGATATGCTCGATCTTATCTTCCAGAAGCTCCGGAACAAAATGGATGGCGGTTTTGTTTTTATACTTGGGAAGATGCCTGTCAACACAGTTGTAAGAGGCATTGATTTTTCCGCCGACAAACCACTTCCAGCACGGTGCATCGCTGGTATCCAGCGTGGTATGCCAGTATTCATACCAGTCTAACAGGTCCGCGTATTCTTTGTAGCAATTCGGAAAGTTGTCCAGACTGAACCGGTCATAGACCCCGGCATCGGTCATGTTTGCCTGAGCAATGAACTCCGCTGAGGGATGATAATAGGATTCTTCACCCCAATGTACCGCAATCTGAGCCTCGGATGTTTCTACAACTTCAGGTTTCTTACTATCCTCTGCCATGTGGACTCCTCCTTGAAAAAAATGGTTTGTTATGAGTTAAATAAAAGTTCATCTTTTATTTTATAAGATACCGGATCACAGATAACAGGGACAAGTTTTGCGCCTGCCCCTTTTATCCGTCATCTGATATTTTATTTCTTTATACCGCGGGCAAATATCTCAAAAGCAATCTCAAGCGTCTGTTTCAGATAATTTTTGTTGTCATTGATAATCCGCTTGCTTTCTTCCCATAAAATCAGACCTGAAAATATTGCCCATACAATATCCGCGAGCGCAACAGGATGTCTTTCTATAAAATCTCCCTTAGCGATGCCGTCTTCAAATATTTTTCCCAGCAGTTTGAGCGAACTTCGGGACAAGCCTTTGAGATCGGCAAGCAGTTGGGGAGAAAGATTCTTCAATGTGTCACTGGACTGAAGATGAAACATATTGATCAATATGACCGGATCAAATTCATAAACATCATAGAGCGCTTCCCTCAATGAAGCGATTTTCTGATCCGGAGTGAGTTCTTTTTCATTATTGACCACATGCTCCAGTCTGAGGTTCAGGTATTGCAGTATGCGTATGGAAAGTGAGGAAAACAGTTCGTCTTTATTTTTAAAATAAAGATAAAGGGTGCCCGGGCTGAGTTCCGCTTCCTGTGCAATATCTTCCATTGTCGCTCCGGTGAAGCCCTTGACAGAAAACACTCTTTTGGCGGCAACCATGATCTGCTGCCGTCTGCGTTCTCTTTCGCGTTTTTTTCTTTCCTGTATTCCCATAATTTTTTGAACCGTATTTATTTGTTAAAAATGTATATGAATTATATTTCGGATTTAGTCAAGAAAAAAAAACGGAAAAATGGAAATAAAGTGTCGGAAAGCCCTTAAACCTTATATTTCAGGCTCAAATATTTTTTTCAGGGAAGGATTGCGGATGATATTTTCAAGTTTTGCCTGCTGCGCTTTAAGTTCTGAGAAATTTCTGAAATTCAAATGCAGTGTATAAACAGTGTCCTCAAAATTTTCAGGAGGGATCAGTTTCATATCCTTTCCGAGGTTCAGGGATTTCACACCGGTTTCAAAGGATTGTTCGGCGCGGGTGACGGCGGGAAAACGTCTCTGTCTCAGATACCGTCTGATGTCACGGGTTTTCTGATTCCGGTCAGATTCTTTACGGCACAGAATTTCCTGAAAAGCATCGGATTCAAGGACATTCAGAACCGTCATATCCTCCCGACGGGCAATTTCCCTGACTAAGGTAAGAATTTCCCTCTGCTTGCTGAGGCTCGGCTTCAGGGTTTCAAACAGCCTTGCATAAACAAGCGCGGTTTCCGATTCCATTTCGCCGAGTTCCGATGCGACTGCCAGCGGAATCGTGTCAGACAGAATGCCGTCCTGAATAGGCTGCGGCAGCAGACAGAGTTTTCTGATTTTTCCGATAAGAGAGGGACTCTGAGGCAGTCCCAGCACCGAGGCTTCCTGCGCCAATCGGCGATCATTTTCAAAAAATTCGGAGAGAGAATGCAAGGCTCTGGAAGTTTCAATCAGATTCAGGGCGCGCGCAGACACGTTGTCTGTGATTGCCAGCTTTATGCAATGCAGTTTTTCTGTTTCGGGCGGCAATATTTTTGCCGGGATTTCGGAACATCCGAGTTCCCGGCACGCGGCAATCCGCCGGAATCCTGCCACAATCGCAAATTTCCGGTTTGAGTTTGAACTGAAATCGGCGGATTCCGGATATTCAAGCAGTATCGGCGGATTCATCAGTCCCAGATTCCGAATCGAGTCCATGAGACTGTCGCCGAGCCTCCGGGTGCTGATACGGCAGGTGTCGTTTTCACTGTCAATTCGGGAGAGTGCAATGTTTTGATAATTCATAATTTCAATCTTTTCAATCTTTGACGCAAAAAGAGAACCATGAAAACAGGAAAGAAGCGAAAAGCACGAAAAGCCCTTTTATAAGATTCGGCTCGCTTCGCTCGAAATGACAATGTAGGGGGACGCCGCGTCGGCGTGCCCCTACAGCAGCCTCGTAGCGTGGGAACGTAGAACGGGTTTGAAACCCGTTTTACTGTTCGGGCGCGGAGCGTGGGAACGTCCCCCCCTGCACAGCAGAAATGTGTGATGTCATGTTCGGGCGGACGCGGATCGTCCGGGCTGCGTTCCCACGCAGAGCGTGGGAACGAGAAAAGGTGTTCATGGTTCAACTTAAAAGTTCTTTACCCGTCAGACATTTCAAGGCTTCCATATATTTTTTTCTTGTATTTTCAATTACATCTTTCGGAAGAGACGGCGCAGGCGGCGTTTTGTCCCATTTCAGAGATTCCAGATAATCCCTGACATACTGTTTGTCAAAACTCTGCTGTCCGCGGCCGGGTTTGTATGAAGCTTTGGGCCAGAATCTTGAGGAATCCGGCGTCAGCACTTCATCAATGAGAATGACCTCATCGCCGACAAGACCGAATTCAAATTTGGTGTCTGCAATAATAATACCCTGCTGTTCGGCCAGTTCCGTACCTTTTTTATATATGTCGAGACTGAGCCGCTTTACTTTTTCCGCAAGGGGGCTGCCGATTCTTCTGACGGTCTCCTCGAAAGAGATGTTGATATCATGCCCGGTCTCTTCTTTGGTGGAAGGCGTGAAAATCGCTTCGGGCAGCCGGTCCGATTCTTGCAGACCTTCGGGCAGTCTGATGCCGCAGACGCTGCCGGTTTTCAGGTAAGACTTCCAGCCGGAACCGGAGATGTAGCCTCTGACAACGCATTCAACGGGGAGAGGCTTTGCTTTTTTTACCAGCATACTCCGCCCCCGAAGGATGTCGCTGTACTGCCTGCAAATTTCCGGATACTCGTCTGTATTGCCGGAAATCAGATGATTCTGAACCAGCGATTTCATTTTGTCAAACCAGAACAGGGAAATCTGCGTGAGGATTTTTCCTTTTTCCGGTACGGGATCAGGCATAATCACATCAAAAGCCGAAATTCTGTCTGTGGCAATCATCAGCAGCGCGTCGCCGAGATCATAAACATCACGTACTTTTCCTTTTTTTACAAGCCTTAATTCAGATAAATTACTTTCAAATACAGTATGTTGCATTAATATATCCTTTTGAATTTTTTATGGTCGGGCAGAAATCCTCACCGCAAAAATTTCGCTTGCGAAAGAGAATGGCAAGGCGGTTTCGGCTGAAAACAGACTGTCCCGGCACTTAAATTGCTGTTTTCAATCATCGCTGTTTTCACGGTTCTGAAACATTTCTATATATATTTTGATGTCATTCAGCATTTCTTCTGTTAAATCAGCAAATTCAATGCCGGCTTCAAAACTTCTGCCCTTTCCCCTTCGGTGATGTACAACTTTTCCTTTAATATCAATTAATTTATCATCAAGGGCAATGGTCAGTTCCAAAAGCTGACCCGACTCAATCAGAAAATAGGTTTCGAGAAGAATCCCTGATTCAGACACATTCAGGGTCCTGCCCATGCCTTGATTGACGACTTCGCCCTTTTCATCCACACAGATATATGACAGGTTGAATGAATCAATCCTGACATGCCTTCTTTTTTCTATTGTACTCATAATTAAACTCGCAATCACAGAAATCGTTTACGATGATTTGGTCTGTGCAATTTTTTTCTGGAAACTGCTTGCCGTGCTGGTGGTGATGGAGATGCAGTTTGCAATATGATCTATCATATTTTTCAGCGTGACAGAAAGCCGGTTGTATTCTTTCCGCAAATTGTCGGTATCCATTTCTTTCACTTCAAAATCTTCCGATACAAAAACGGACGCGGAATGGGGTTCATGTCCGATGTCGAAAAAAGGGATATGTCCGATAAAATCGTCTTTGCCGAGATTGACCAGCGAAACATATCCTGTGTTTGTTTTTCGGGCAATAAAAGCCTCTCCTTTTTCAATGGTGAAAAGCTTTCCCTCTTTAACCGAATACGGCTTTTTATCTTTGACAAATTCCTTGAGTCTGTCTTTTTTCAGAAAGATTTCAATGGTTCTTTCTGTTATATTTCGGAGTCTTTTGTCAAGACTCAGCGCAAATTCTCTGAATTCACGGGAGCGTTCCGAATAATCGTTGGCAAGACGCTGGGCATCCAGCACCCCGAGCTGAACATTGCTTGCGGCAACGGCTGTGGCGCTGCGGGGATTGCTTTGCATCAGAAAGGAGGTGATGCTTCCGATAAAAGCGCCGTCTGCGATTTTGATCAGCGTCAGGGGCCCCTGAGAAGTTTCTTTGACAATATCCACCACGCCTTCCAGTATCACCCATATCCAACTGCCGTAGCTGTTTTCCTGCACGATGGTCCGTCCTTTTCTGAACTCTTCTTCATCCACCACATACATATAATCAACCAACGGTCCTTTGATGATCGGAATACTGTGGGTCTTGTCTTTGCCGTCGGCTTTTTTCTCAAAAGACACGGGACCGAGAATGGGAATAAGCCCTTCGTCCACCATTCGCAGCCCGTCAAGAATGATTTCCATCCGATTGGTGGTGATGACCTTCTTTATGTCAACTTCCTGCCGGGTAAATTCAAATTCGCCGTCAAGCCATCCGAAAAGTGAATACGCGGCATTCAGTCCGGCTTTTTTATCGGCTTCCAGCAAAACATTTGCCGCGTTGACAATATTGCCTTTTACAAAATATATCAGCCCCGGTTCCGGAGCATATTTGCTGATAATGCGCAGAATGCCTGTGCCGCCGATAGAGCCGACCAATTGCAGAAGGTCGCCCAGACCGATAAAATTCAGATCTCCCGAAAGAGCGATTTTATTCGTGTTCATTTCAGTTCCGTTTTGAAATTGAGAATTGAGAATTGAGAAGTCTGTTTTTATAAAATGGCATTTCTCACTTCTCACTTCTCAATTTTATTACCATCCCATCTGTTTTTTCAGAGATTGCAATGTCGCCTTTATACATGCCTTTAAAGTGGGTCCCACGCCTTCGCCGCTGATGGCGCTGGCAGGAAAAAAAGGAACTTTGAGCTGACGGTTCAAATCTTTTTCCATCTGCTGAACGGACATCAGCGGAATCCCCTGTTTGGCAAGGTCCCGTTTGTTATACTGCATGATAAGGGGAATTTTGGTAATACTGAGTCCGTATTCTTTGAGATTCTGATGAAGGTCCTTTAATGAAAGCATATTTTTTTCCCGCCGGATTTTAAGAGAATCTGCAACAAAAACAAGTCCGTCCACTTCTCTTAAAACCATCTTTCTTGTGGAACTGTATTTTACCTGACCCGGAACCGTATATAACTGAAGGCGGACGTCATAGTCTTTTATTTTGCCGATCCCCATGGGCAGAAAGTCAAAAAAGAGTGTTCGGTCTCCATCGGTGTTCGCTGAAACCATCTCACCGATGGCCTGCTTTCTGAAGGTTTTGAAAATATACTCCAAATTCGTTGTTTTTCCGCATCTGCCCGGCCCATAGTAAACAATTTTACATTCTATTTCCCGATTTTTCAAATTGATATTCGCCATCTCATCTCCGGGTTCCGACGTGAAAATTGATTTCAACTGTCAGTTCGTTGTTATCTTTCTGATTTTAAAACGATATGCAGCTTTTTCCCCGGCGGGGCAGTCCCCGATGCCGTCAAGTTAAGCAGAGACGCAGGATGTTGCATCTCCGGGCAGTGCTTTGTCAAGACTGAAATTGTGAGCAGCAACGATTTGGTCTGTTTTAAGCAGGGGCGTTTTACAGTAAAACGCTCTTGCTTAAAACAGACGCAGGCCGTTTTTTTGAATTTTCAACTCATAAAATCAAACTTGACAGAGCAGCAGAGACGCACGCCGTGCGTCTCTACCGTCAAAGCCGCATAAGGCATATTTTATGTTCAATGTGTTATCGTCTTTATATCAAGACTGTAGTATCCCTGTTTGGGACCGGATTCGATTTTTGATATTGAAGAAATAATCGCTTTACCGCTGAACATCGCGATAGGAGAATAAAACTGGACATCATTCAGCACCATGTCTGTTTTCAGATTTTCTATAAAATCTTTATCACTGCCTGAAAGTAAAAGGTTGATCACATTTCCTGCCTGAAAACTGACGTCATATTCAAGCACTTCCCCTTTTCTTGCCCCCTCGCTCATTGTGATGCCGACCGAGCTGATGTCAATCAGTTCTTCAGCGCCGGTGGTTTTATGCCGGGCAAAAAGGGGCATGTCAGCTTCATTGCTTTCTGCAATATCTGCCATTTCTTTTATTTCCGGAAGCCGTGTGTCTGTTTTTTCCGGAAGTTTTACGTCAATCTTTTTGCTGTCAAGAATGCCCTGAAAGAAAACCCGCAGTTTGTTCAACTGTTCCGATGCGAAAAAATCATCCACCAGCCATTCGTGATAAAGGGAAACCGCTTTCTCTATGGTGTCCAAAGCTTTGTGACAGCGGATGATATTTTTTGCCGCTTCCACCCGCAGGGAATCTTTTTTGATGAGTTCGTTAAATTCCAGCAAGGCTCTTTCAAACTGCCCGAATTTGGCAAGGGCAATCGCGCCCTCAAGCGCGGCTGCATCGCTGTCTCTGGAAAAAGCAAATTTTTCTTTGATAATATCCTGTATTTTTTTCGGCAGTTCAACCGTCGGGGATTCGTTTTCAAAGCGGTCTATCTGATCTTTAATATCCTGAATCTTCTTGAGAATGGTCTGCAACAGGTTTTTATTTTTTATCAAGCCTTCATTCTTTTTTATCAATTGTCCGGCGCGGGCATAACTTTCCTTTGCTTCATACAATAAGCCTTGGGAATGGTAGAGTTCTGCCTGCTGCAAAAGCGACTTGATCTGATTTTTTACATCCATTTGGAAACCTCATCCTGCCATTTTGTTCATATCTGAAATATAATCTTTCAGAAAAAAAATAACAACCGTATAATTCCTTTATTCTTTTCCAAAGGCGCTTCCGAAAAAGAAATCGTATGATACCGATTCGCTGTCAGAAACTGACAGGGATGAACAGGGTATTCAGGATAACTGTTCCGAAATCCTGCATATCCTGCATATCCCTGTTAAAATTGTCTGAATACTTTCAACAGCGATTCGGTATGATTTCGGAGATGCTGATCGCTTTGTTCCCGATTTCCGGCTTGAAACCCCGCTGAATGTTTTTGTCGGGATTAATATATTTCATATAATTATCCTATATTTTCTTTATTCTGTCAACACAGGTTTTCCCTTTGCGGCGAATCCCCCCTGCCCCCCTTTAAAAAAGGGGGAAAAATACCGGATAAGAGATTTTTCAGACGCCTTTAAAAAAAATGGATAAAAATAGCTGATTTTACAGATTAAATTTTTATAAGGCGAAATCAGGGTATTTTAATTCATCAAAATAACCTGATTTACTTATTTCACAAAATAAGGATAGCGGTCAATAGGGTAAAAATAGTATTCAGACGGTAGGAATATCCTACCTTTGCATTTTTCATAAAAAAAGACGGACACTTGTTTTTATTATATTTTTTATATCAAACTCCTGCCGAACCTGAGTTTCGCGAAGAAAAGACAGAGACTGCAAAGGATTTTAACAGTTTTGCAATCGCATCCCTATTTATCAAAAAAAATGAAAAAATTAATAAAATAAACTTTTATTTTTCACGCTTCCATGTTAAATTCAGCTGCTATAACAGCTTAATTAAATAAATACCATTTATTATAGAAAAGGAGAGAGCGGCATGAAAAAAGTAACCGTTGTCGGCGCGGGCAATGTAGGGGCAACCGCAGCCCAGAGACTGGCAGAAAAAGAATTGTGCGATGTGGTTTTGGTGGACATTGTTGAAGGCGTTCCCCAAGGGAAGGCGCTTGATCTTGCCGAAGCCGCGCCCATTGAAAAACATGACGCGCATCTGACCGGAACAAACTCTTATGAACCCTCCGCCGGTTCCGATATTGTCATCATCACGGCAGGGATTCCGAGAAAACCGGGCATGAGCCGTGACGACCTGATCAACACCAATGCAAAAATCGTGAAAGATGTGACGCAGAAAATTGTCAAACTTTCTCCCGATGCGGTGCTGATTCTTGTCAGCAATCCTTTGGATGCCATGTGCCATGTTGCCTACGATGCGAGCGGTTTCCCGAAAAACAGGGTTATCGGTATGGCAGGTGTTTTGGATTCCGCACGGTTCAGGGCATTTATCGCAATGGAACTGAATGTTTCCGTTGAAAATACTCATGCTTTTGTTCTGGGCGGACACGGGGACACGATGGTGCCGCTGCCCCGTTTTTCCACCGTGGCAGGCATTCCCATTACGGAACTGATGTCCAAAGAGCGCATTGACGCGCTGGTGAAACGGACCGCAAACGGGGGCGCGGAAATCGTCAGCCTGCTGAAAACCGGAAGCGCATATTATGCGCCCGCGTCGGCTGCGGTGGAAATGGCGGAAGCGATTTTGAAAGACAAAAAGAAAATTCTGCCCTGCGCGGCGTATCTTCAGGGCGAATACGGATTCAACAATCTGTTCATCGGCGTTCCCGTGAAGTTGGGCGCAAAAGGCGTGGAGCAGATCATTGAAATCAAACTGACCGATGAAGAAAAAACCGCGCTTGCGAAATCCGCGGCCGCGGTGGAAGAACTGAAAAATGTTTTGAAAAAGCTGGGAGTTTGAAAAGGGTGAGAGGTTAGGGGTGAGAGGTCAGAGGCGCACACCCCTAACCTCTAACCTCTTTATCGCTTCCGCCGCCTTGCGGTTCATGCCGGGCAGCGCGCTGAGTTCTTCGATGCTGGCAGCCCGGATATTGGCAACGGTGCCGAAATGTTTCAACAGCATCTGTTTCCGCTTTTTGCCGATGCCCGGAATCTCGTCCAAAACCGAGCGCAGGCTGGTTTCGCTGCGCCGGTCCCGGTGAAAAGAAACCGCGTGTTTGTGGGCTTCATCCCGTATCTGCTGAAGAAAAAACAGCAGGTCTTTTTCGCCTTTGCCGAAGGTAACGGGATTGACTTGTCCGGGCTTGAAAATTTTATCCTCAGTTTCGCCTCGTTTTTCATCTTTTTTGGCAATGCCGATAATCTCAAATTTTCCTTCAAGATTCAGTTCTCTTATCACGGACACAGCAATGTTCAACTGACCTTTGCCGCCGTCAACCATGAGAAGGTCAGGGAGGTTCGGGGTCAGAGGTTCGAGGTCAGGGGCA
>DZCT01000133.1 GCA_022736535.1 Desulfatirhabdium butyrativorans
GATGCCGATGCAGGTGGTCTGTCCGATGCCCTGCATGGTCAACTGATGTACTACCTCGTAAGTCAATGTCCCGGAGCGGGAAACCACGCCGATGGGTCCGCCGGACTTGTGAATCGGTCCCGGCATGATTCCGATTTTGCAGGCTCCGGGCGTGATGATGCCCGGGCAGTTGGGTCCGATCAGGCGTGATTTTTTGCCGATGAGATAATTTTTGACTCGCATCATATCCAAAACCGGAATGCCTTCGGTAATCGCGACAATCACATCCACTTCCGCGTCCGCAGATTCCATGATGGCATCCGCTGCAAAGGGCGGCGGCACAAAGATCATGCTGCAATTTGCACCGGCTTTTTTCACCGCATCTTTTACGGTGTTAAAAACCGGAATGTCATCCATTTTCTGTCCGCCCTTGCCCGGCGTGACACCCGCAACTACCTGTGTACCGTATTCGACACACTGACGGGTGTGAAACTGCCCCTCTTTTCCCGTAATGCCCTGAACCAGCAACCGTGTATTTTTATTAACAAATATGCTCACGTTTCAATCTCCCTTTAGGAAAGGTGAGAGGTAAGGGGTGAGAGGTCAGGGGAATCACCCCGAACCTCTCACCTCTGACCCCGAACCCCGATTCTCATTTTACAATCCCCGCCACTTTCTGCGCGGCATCCTTCAAATCCACTGCGGTGATGAGATTCAGACCGGATTCGGCAAGAATCTTACGACCTTTTTCCACATTCGTGCCTTCCATGCGAACCACCACCGGCACGTTGATGCCGGTCTTTTTCGCCGCCTCGACAATGCCCTGCGCCAGTATGTCGCAACGGAGAATCCCGCCGAAAATGTTGATGAGAACACCTTTGACTTTTTTATCTCTCAGGATAATTTTAAAGCCGTTTTCCACCATCTCGGTACTTGCGCCGCCGCCCACGTCAAGGAAATTCGCAGGCTCCGCTCCGGCAAGTTTGATAATGTCCATGGTTGCCATTGCCAGACCCGCGCCGTTGACCATGTTGCCGACATTGCCGTCCAAGTTGATATAGTTGAGATTGAATTTCGATGCTTCTACTTCTAAGGGGTCTTCCTCGTCCAAATCACGGTACGCCACAATATCTTTGTGCCGAAACAGCGCGTTGTCGTCAAAATTGATCTTGCCGTCCAATGCGATCACGGTTTCTTCTTTGGTGATAACAAGGGGATTGATTTCGAGCAGCGAGCAGTCATAAGCCACAAACAGCTTGTAGAGATTCATAAGCATGGGCGTGAAAGACTTCATCACCGCCGGAGACATATTCAGACCGAAAGCGACTTCCCGGCAGTGATAGCCTTCAATTCCCAGCAGGGGGTTGATATAAACCTTGATAATCTTTTCAGGGGTTTTCGCCGCGACTTCTTCAATGTCCATGCCCCCGGCTTCGCTTGCCATGATAACAATTTTTGCGGTTGCCCGATCCGGAATAATGCTGAGATAAAGTTCTTTTGCTATGTTCAAGCCCTGTTCTACCAGAACTTTTTTGACTTCTTTGCCTTCGGGTCCGGTCTGATGCGTGACCAGATTCATGCCGATAATCTGTCCGGCAAGGCTTTTGACTTCATCGGCTGATTTTGCCAGCTTGACACCGCCGCCTTTTCCTCTGCCGCCCGCGTGAATCTGGGCTTTGACAACAACCGGAAAACCGCCGAGCGTGGCTGCGGTTTTAACGGCATCTTCAGGCGTAAATGCAACAGCGCCCTGGGGAATGGGGATGCTGTATTTTTTAAACAGTTCTTTTGCCTGATATTCATGGATTTTCATATCAACTTCACTCCTTTTTATACTTTCAACGGTCATAATTTATGCGATTTTCCGTAGGGGTAAGCCCCCGTGCTTACCCTTTGCCGTTTGTCATTTCGACGAACGAAGTGAGGAGAAATCTTTCCGATGAACGTCGAGATTTCTCGCTCCGCTCGAAATGACAGGGCGGGGGCGAAGGGCAACCATGCCCCTACGATTAAAATCCTAAATTATGTCGTTTAACAGTAGGTTAAGATTCGACAACTTTTATCTCATCAATACAATCGCCGCCCCTGTTTCAACGCGCCGCGTGATAACACAGGCGGGATCAGGATTCTGAGGATATTCAGGATGCAGGGGATGAGATATTTTTTATCCTGAAAATGCTTTTTCATCCTGAGAATTTTGACGCAGACCGCTTCAATCTCTCAGCGTCATTTTATTTTAATCAGATTTTTGACGCTTTTCACGCCGTAAACCGATTTGGCGATGTCTTCGGCTTTTTTCTTGGTTGCGGAAGAATCAACCGCGCCAGTCAACGTGACATCTCCCTCAAAGGTAGTAATGCTGACGCCAAAGCCGCTTATAATCTCGTCATTCAGCAGTAAGGCTTTGATTTTGGTGGTGATAGTCGCATCATCAACGACCTCGCCTGCGGTTCTGCCTGCCGGGGTCTGACATCCGAAAAATGCCGTAAAAATTCCCACGCAAAGGATGACGACTGCAATTTTATTGAACCCTTGCATTGCTCCTCCTTTTGTTATTGAGAATTGAGAAGTGAGAAATAAGATTTCTCGCTCCGCTCGAAATGACAGTTCAATTCTCAATTTTCAATTCCTACCCTATTACGCAAAGCACATCATTTTTGGCGACCGCGTCGCCGCTCTTGAAATTGATCGCTTTGATCGTGCCGCTTGCCGGAGACGCAAGTGCGTTTTCCATTTTCATGGCTTCCAGAATCAGAACCGTTTCGCCGACCGTCACCGCATCGCCGACATTTTTCTCATATTTCACAATCATGCCGGGCATGGGCGCAGTGAGGGGCGTGCCGTCAACATCTGCGGGTTTCGGTGCGGCTGCCGGTTTGGGGGCTGCGGGTTTCGGCGCAGACGCAGGCTTGGGAGCTTCCGCAGCCGGTTTCGGCGCAGGCGCAGCGGGTTTCCGGCTCTGCAAAGGCTGAATATAGCTGACCACCGGCGCGCCGCCCACTTCCTCAACGCCGACTTCAAAATACTCATCATCCACAAAGACATTGAAAGTTCGCAGATTTTCGCCTTTTGCCGGCGCCTGTTTTTCTTTCTTTTCCACCAGCTTGCCCGCCAATGCCTTTTTCACCAATTCCTGCTTTGCTTTGACCTGTTCCATCGTGATGGGCTTGACTTCAGCCGGAACCGGCTCTTTGTCATATTTCCAGCTCAGGAATTTCTTGCCGGTCACCGGATACAGCGCATAGAGAATCACATCGTCTATGTCTTTAGCCAGCGAGCCGATTTCTTTTTTGGCTTTGTCCAATTCCGGCTCCAGAACCTGCGCAGGGCGGCATGTGATGGGTTCTTCGCCTCTGGGATAACCTTTCAGGGCTTTTTTCTGAACTTCGTGATTGATGGGAACGGCAGTCTTTCCGTACAAGCCGTAGCACAAATCTTTGACCTGACCCGTAATCATCTTATAGCGCTCGTTCTCATTGTCAAACAGCACATTGTTCACAGTCTGAATGCCGACAATCTGGCTCGTGGGCGTGACGAGCGGAATCTGTCCCAGGTCTTTTCTGACTCTGGGAAGTTCCGCATAAACCTGATCTATCTTGTCCAGCGCGTCCATTTCTCTCAACTGGTTGACCAAGTTCGAGAGCATACCGCCCGGGGTCTGATGGAGCAGCACATTGATGTCAATGATGGACATTTTGGTGTCGTCCAGCAGATGACGGTATTTGGGCATCACATCTCTTTCAAGAATTTCGTTGATCTTTGCCAGATGCTTAATATCAAAGCCCGTATCCCGGTTGGTTCCGATCAGCGTCATCACTAACGGCTCAATGGCGGGATGAGAGGTGCGGTAGGCATAAGGAGACATGCAGGTGTCAATAATATCCACGCCCGCTTCAATCGCCTTCAGATGAGACATGGCAGACATACCGGAAGTAAAGTGGCTATGAAGATGAATCGGCGGCTTGACCGATGCCTTCAATGCCTTGACAATCGCGTACGCGTCATAAGGCGCGATCAGACCTGCCATGTCTTTGATGCAGATACTGTCCGCGCCCATTGCCTCCAAGTCTTTTCCCTTTTTCACATAGTAGTCAAGGTTGTAAACTTCTCCGCCCAGTCTCGGCTCTGTCATGGTGTAGCAGATACAGCCCTGAAAATGCTTGCCGCAGGCTTTGATGGCCGGCACGACCGTTTCAAAATTGCGGTAGTCATTGAGCGCGTCAAAAGTCCTGAAAACATCCATGCCGTTGGCTGCCGCTCTTTCCACAAAGGCTTTGGCAACATCATCCGCATAATTCCGGTATCCCACAAGATTCTGTCCCCGCAGCAGCATGGAGAACGGCGTTTTCTTCATATACTTTTTCAGAGTGCGGATTCTCTCCCAGGGGTCTTCGTTGAGAAAACGGTGCATGGTGTCAAAAGTTGCGCCGCCCCATGTTTCCGCTGCCCAGAAACCCACTTCGTCCATCAGTTCCGCAACCGGAATCATATCCTCGGTGCGCCCTCTGGTGGCAAAAAGGGACTGATGACCGTCCCTAAGCGTCAGGTCTTCTATTTTGACGGGATTTGCCGCCTTGGGTCTGTCCTTGCTGTAATTCATGGTGGTCATTTCTACCTGAGTATGCTCGCTCATTATATATATCTCCTCTTAATTTTTAAAAAATATTGAAGTCGTTTGACATTAAGTTTTCGCTCCGGAGTGCAAAAATGAGCGGAGCGAAATTTTTGCGTAATTCGCTTGCTAAAATTTCATTTTAGCACTCCGGAACGTGGGAACCAAGTTGGTGCAAGGTTTCACATTCTTCTGAAGCCGTGGAACGCTTTCATCTGCATCATATTCCGCATCTGCATCTGCGCCTGCCGTCCGCTGACGCCCCAAAGCTTCACCGGAGCCGATGCGGCGGGTAATAGTGCCGCGGCTGCCATTGATGCGGCTGCTGCCTCTTCCTCTGTTTTGATATAAGCCATTACCGCCGAAACTGCGGCGGCTTTCTTTTTATTATCCATTCGGGTCTCCGTTTTGTATCAAGAAAGATTTACAAAGGAATATTTCCGTGTTTTTTCGGGGGCCTGATTTCGCGTTTGGCGCACATGATTTCAAGCGCCTCGATCAGCCGCTGCCGGGTTTCGCTCGGTACGATCACCGCATCAATATAGCCTCTGTTCGCGGCGCAGTAGGGATTGGAAAAAAGCGCTTCATATTCCCTGATTTTCTCTTTCCGCTTTTCCCCGGGGTTTTCCGCTTCCTTGATTTCTTTCCGATGGATGATATTTGCCGCGCCTGCCGCGCCCATGACCGCTATTTCCGCGCTGGGCCAGGCAAATGCCATATCCGCGCCCAAGTCTTTTGAACACATCGCAAGATAAGAACCGCCGTAATCCTTGCGGGTTACGAGCAGCATCTTGGGAACGGTGGCTTCGGAGTAAGTCCAGAGCAGTTTCGCGCCGTGTCGGATAATCCCTGCCCATTCCTGATTGCTCCCCGGCAGATAACCCGGAACATCCGCGATGGTCAGCATGGGAATATTGAAGGCGTCACAGAGGCGGATAAAGCGTGAAGCCTTGTCAGACGCGTCAATATCAAGGCATCCTGCCATGACTTTGGGCTGATTCGCAATAATGCCGATAGTTCTGCCGTTGAGCCTTGCAAAGCAGACAATGATATTTTTGGCATAATGCTCATGCGGCTCGAAAAACTCGCCGTTGTCAACAACGGAGCGGATCACGTCTTTCATGTCGTAAGACTGGTTCGGATTGTCGGGAATGATACTGTCTAAAGCCGCATCCGTGCGTCTCGGATTGTCACCGGTGTTTGCGAGGGGCGGTTCTTCCATGTTGTTGGACGGCAGGTAGGAAAGCAGGCGTTTGATCTGATTCAGCGTATCCTCATCGCTTTCACAGGCAAAATGGGCAACGCCGCTTTTTTCATTATGCGTCATTGCGCCGCCGAGGGCTTCAAACGTGATTTCCTCGCCGGTCACGGATTTGATGACTTCCGGCCCCGTGATGAACATATAACTCGTATTTTTGACCATGAAGATAAAATCGGTCATTGCCGGTGAGTAAACTGCGCCGCCTGCTGTGGGTCCCATAATGGCGGAAATCTGCGGAATCACACCGGATGCCACAGAGTTCCGGTAAAAAATCTGTCCGTATCCTGAGAGCGCGTCCACGCCTTCCTGAATCCTCGCGCCGCCCGAGTCATTTAAGCCCACAAACGGCACGCCGGCTTTGAGCGCCATGTCCATGACTTTGCAGATTTTTTTCGCGTGCATTTCGCCCAGACTGCCGGCGCGTGCTGTAAAATCCTGAGCAAAAGCAAACACCGGTCTCCCGTCCACAAGCCCGTGGCCTGTGATCACGCCGTCGGACGGAACTTCAACTTCTTTCATGTCAAAGTTGACGCAGCGATGCGTGACAAACATATCAATTTCCCGGAATGTTCCCGGATCAAACAGCACATTCAGGCGTTCCCGTGCTGTCAGTCTTTCTTTATCTTTCTGTTTTGCAACGGCTTTTTCGCCGCCCATCTGAAGCACTTTCTTTTCCCGTTCCTTCAGATCACTGATTTTGTCTGCTATAATTCCCATTAATCTCATCCCTTTAAATAAATATTTCAGTTCGCAGGGACACACTGGGAGCGTCTCCCTGCATGTCTTAATAAATTCTGATTTTCGCTGATAATCAACAATTTTTTGAGTTACGCAGTTCCTCTCGTTCCCCTGCCCCGCACTCCGGAGTGCTGAAATGAGCGGAGCGAATTTTAGCACATGGATACGGAGCGATGAAAGTGCTAAAATTTCATTTTAGCACTCCGGAACATCAGGAATGCGTAATAAGTCGCCATATAGCTTTTAATGAAAGTGCTAAAATTTCATTTTAGCACTCCGGAACCGGGACGCGGAGCGTCCGGTCTGCATTCCCACGCAGAGCGTGGGAACGAGAGGAAACTCTCTTTTACAAATCCCGCGCCTGAAAGGTATTGCACGCGTCCGGCGTTCCTTTCTCGAATCCCTTGCGGAACCACCTGACCCGCTGGGCTGATGTGCCGTGCGTAAAAGTTTCCGGGGTGACATAGCCGCGGGACTGCATTTGCAGCCGGTCATCGCCGATGCTGGCTGCCGCACGCAGAGCTTCTTCAATGTCTCCCTGTTCGACAACATGACGCATTTTATCTGCATGATTTGCCCACACACCGGCAAAGCAGTCCGCCTGCAATTCCAGTCGCACCAGCAGGGCATTGGCGTCTTTCTCACTCATCTGAGACTGTGCAGTGTGAACCTTCTGCAAAATGCCGAGAAGCGTCTGAACATGGTGTCCGACTTCATGCGCGATGACATAAGCTTCTGCAAAATCGCCCGGAGCTTTGAATTTCTCTTTCAGTGCTTTATAGAAATTCAGATCAATATAGACTTTATGATCTCCCGAACAGTAAAAGGGACCCGTTGCCGCCTGAGCAAAACCGCAGGCTGATTTGACAGCATCCGAGAACAGAACCAATTTCGGTTCCTTATACGTCTTTCCCATCTGCCTGAATAACTCATGCCATGTATCTTCCGTATCAGCTAACACCACAGAGACAAATTCGCCTGCTTCATCTGTGGGTCTCTGCCCCGGCGCGTCCCCGGAAGGTCCCGATGTCTCAGTCTCCACGCTCATCTGCTGAATGACTTCAAAGGGGTCTGCTCCGAAGAGCATGGCAATCAACGCAATGACAAGAATGCCGATTCCGCCGCCTGCCGCCCCGCGCACGGTGCGGCTCCCCCGCCGGTCTTCCACATTATCGCTTCTTCTTCCTGTTTTCCAGCGCATGAAATATCTCCTGTTCTATCATTTGTGAGACATTGCCTGATAAATCTCCATTTTTGCCAAATCAAGACAGATGCCGACTTGAAGCAGAAAATCCATACCGATAATGCCGTCTATCCGATCACCATAATCCATCGCTCCGATCTCAATATCAAAGCTCTTGACTCCAAGTTTATCCATAAAAATACTGTCAACCCGTTTGACAAAAACGAATTCCGTACCGCCGACTCCCCGAATTCGACGCATAGTATCATAAGGTTCTATGTATAAACCGATGTCCAGCATTTTATCTGCTGAAAAAAGGCTTCCGGCTGAACCTGTATCAAGTAAAACATTCTCAAGAACAATTTCTCTGCCACGATAAACTATAGAGACGATCACATACGGTAAGCCTTTTCGTATCTCTATTTTCATCACAAGCCTCTGATCCCTATCCAAGTCCGCTCTGCAATATCAAGCTCTTCACGATCTGTATGGAACACATAGAGTTCTCTTTCAGGCGAATCCCGATGAAGTTGTGTGTAGCCTTTCATTGCCGCGATTGAATCTGGAAAACTATGGATAACGGATAGTTGTTCTATCATCCGTTTTCCGGCTTCGCTGTGCGCTTTGATTGCTTCCACCAAAAGCCATTGATGAGGGTAGTATTTCCGTATCTCTTCCCATTTCATAAGATATTGTCTCTCAGTTTACTCTTTCGGGAATTATGTAGCACTGCTGTCAAGCAGAGAAAGCAGACTCGCTGCTGCAAGCGTCGGCGCGGTTTCCCCTTTTTCCACTTCCCAGATCAGTCGGGGAAGCAGTTTTCTGATTTCGGCATTTTTCCGAAAGCGTTCTCTCAGTCCTTCTTCCACAAGGGACCACATCCAGTCCAAAGCCTGTTTCCGCCGTTTTTCTGCAAGCTCGCCTGTAGTCAGAAGTTTTTCTTTATGCTCCAGAACCGTATCCCAGACGCTTTCAATGCCGCTCATTTCTTTTGCGCTGCACGTGAGAACAGGCGGCTGCCACGTCGGCGTTGACGGATTCAGAAAATGCAACGCAGTCTCATATTCTTTCCTTGCCCGATCCGCTTTTTCAATATTATCGCCGTCCGCTTTGTTGATGGCAAGCGCGTCGGCTAATTCCAGAACGCCTTTCTTGATGCCCTGAAGCTCGTCTCCCGCGCCCGCCAGCATCAGTACCAGAAAAAAATCCACCATCGAGGCGACAGTTGTTTCAGACTGTCCCACGCCCACCGTTTCCACAATGATGACATCAAAACCTGCCGCCTCGCAGATCAGCATGGTTTCCCTTGTTTTGCGGGCAACGCCGCCCAGCGTGCCGCCGGAAGGGGAAGGACGGATAAACGCCCCTTTTTCAACCGCCAATTTTTCCATGCGGGTTTTGTCCGCCATGACGCTGCCGCCGGTTCTTGTGCTGCTGGGATCCACGGCAAGAACTGCTACATTATGGGCTTTCCGCACTTTGATTTTTTTCAGCGGATGGGTTTTTTCCCGCACGAGCATCATGCCGATGCTTTCGATAAAAGTGCTTTTGCCGACGCCCGGAACGCCTGTGATTCCAAGACGGACAGCGTTTCCCGTATGGGGCAGCAGCGAGTCCACAATGGTTCGAGCCAGTTCCTGATGAGCCGGGAGCGAGCTTTCTATCAGCGTAATGGTTTTGGAAAGAATCCGGCGATTTCCCTCCAGCACGCCCTGAATATAATATTGAGGATCATCCATCATTGTTTATATTTTCCGGTTAGTTGATGGGTCGGGGTGTTTTTTATCATATCCTGTCCGGCGAAGCGATCCCTGTCATTTCGAGCGGAGCGAGAAATCTTATCGTTCACCGTAAAGATTTCTCCTCACTCCGTTCATCAAAATGACAGTTTCAGAAAAACTCCCTGACCCCTCGATTAGTTAGAGTATTTAGAAATCAGCATGTTTCAAAATTTCAACTCATACCGCTCTTCGGTGAGGTTCACGCCCCAGAGATAATGCGCTTTTTCTTCAGTCTTTACAAAGCCTGCGGATTTATATAAGTGTATTGCTGCTTTCAAATTGCTGATTGTCCACAGAAACAAAGCCTTGTATCCGGCTGCTTCGGAAAAACTGACTGCTTCCCGAACCAGTTGTTTTCCAAGCCCCAGCCCTCTGGCATCCGGGTGAAGGATCAGCCAGCGCAGTTGAGCGGTGTCTTCCGAAACACGGACAATGGCAACCGAGCCGACAATTTTGCCGTCTGCTTCGGCGATCCATAAGCGTTCCAGCTCTGTTGCGGACAGCACAAATTCAGCCAGCGGCTTTGCCACATAAGGCTCAAATGTGTGGTCAAATCCGTATTCCTGCGCATAGAGAATGCCGTGCAGATAGATGATATAACCGATGTCTCCCGGCTTTATCTCATGCCTGATTTGAAAAGATGTTTGTCTCTCGGTCTGTGTATTAAAATTACTCATCTGAATTTATAATAAATATGAATTGAACAAACAGGTTATGCTATCCACAAACGCATGGCATTGTCCACCGGACGGAAACCGATTGCTTCATAAATCGGCCTTCCCGCATCGCTGGCATTGAGGAGCAAGCGATTAATCCCCTGCAAGTTGCAGTAATGAATCGCCGTTTCTACGATTCGGCGTGCAAGTCCCATTTTTCTGTATGCTTTATCTGTATAGATGCTGTGTATATATGCGACATGATATGAGGAATCCGCAGGCACAGGAACATTTGTCGTTACGGAAACTGCGCCGCTTGCGACAATGTTGCAGTTGTCTTCAATTACCCATGCCCTACAGATGCCGCTTGGTAATTCAATCTGCAATTTCTGAGTGTAACTTTTCTCCATTTCCTCCCATTGAACGGCATTGAACGGCTCGAATTTCAACATCATTATCTCTTTAAACATCAGGCTGTGATGTGCAACCAATATCGGTATATCTTCAAGACTTCCCCGCCGGATTGGAAATTCATTTCGTGTGTTTTGCTTCATTTTTTACCTTATCATCAAATCAGGCTGTATTTCCTACATGAGATTTAAGATATTCCTCAATCTGCATAAGTCTCAGTACCGGCGATTTAATATCTTTTGTTTCATTGGAAACGTATTTTCTCATTTCTGTTAAACAGTCAAGAAATCTGTCATTCGTTATAAAATCTATTTCTACCCCATATTTCTGTCTGATATTTTTATTTATCTCTTCCAAATCTCTGAACTGATTATGTTTAGAACTCTCTCTGGAATTTTTTATAATCGGAGTCCATAGCATAAAATATTTTTCATAACCTTCAAAATACTTATTTGCATAGTCTATATCCTTTGAAAATTTATCTGTTAATTTATTTACATTGTTTGGCTGTCTGTCTTTGACATATCTCAGTCCGGTTGTTAAATGAATGGCAACTTCACATATATATACACTTTTCTGCTTTAAATTTATCGCTACAACATCTATTTCTCCCTGAGTATCAGGCGTATATAAATTCTTTTGCACAAACTCACAGCCTTTTATATATTCAAGATAGGCTGCGACTAATTCCTCTCCGATATTTATCATTTATAAAGATTTTCCATA
>DZCT01000134.1 GCA_022736535.1 Desulfatirhabdium butyrativorans
TTTCAGCCAGATGCTTTTTAGGCTGATCTAAAGGGTTTACAGATTCTCCGGGGGCTTTTTCTTCCTCAACTTTTGTAACAGCTTCTTCGGTCAGCAGGAACATGTTCTGAAAATCCAGCCGGGTGTGTTTTGAAAATCCGTACCATCCTGAAATCTTGGCGTTGTGGCGCAGCGTGTTAAATTCGGTAAATTTGTCGTAACAACTGTATCCCAAATCATAAGAAAGCGACAGGGCATGAGTTCTTTCGGCTATTTCTGCGGTAAACCCGGGTGAAACGACAGTGATCAAATCGTTTGCTTTATCTTCATTCGATGTGAAAAGATTGTCGGAATATTCGGGAGTTACAGAAACCCTGGGTGTAAACGTGATCCGGTATCCGGCTTCGCACAAACCTGCCGCTGACAGCACAAACATAAGAATAAGCGCATGGATTCTGAATGGCATAAAAAAAAGGTGAGAGGTGAGAGGTGAGGGGTTCGGGGTAAAGCCTCTCACCCCGAACCCCTCACCCCGAACCTGCCCTAAGGCACAATAATGGTATCGTTTGCCTTTATAAATATATTCTGGCTGAAATCTTTGCCTTTTGCAATATTTTTATAATTAATTCTGATAATCTGCTCTTTGCCGTCTTCATGCCGGATGAGAATAATTTCTTTCTTCGACGCCCATTCGGTAAAGCCCCCGGCAAGCGCAAAAGCCTGCAAAACCGTAAGATTTTTTATCAGCGGATATTCGCCCGTTTTGGATACTTCCCCCAGAATATAGAATTTCTGGCTTTCGGGCGTTTTAACCGTGACATTTACAATCGGATTTTCAATATATTCTTTCAGTTTATCTTCAATTATCTGTTTGACCTGCAAAGGCGTGAGACCGCCCACATGAATGTCGTCTATCAGCGGGAACGTAATGCTTCCGTCAATTCTGACAAGCAGTTCTTTGGAGAAATCCGGCTCTTTCCATGTAATGATTTCCAAAACATCCCCGCTGCCGATCTTGTAATCTGTTTCACCGACTTTCGGGCTTTCGCCCTCCGATGCCTGCGGTGCCGAGCCGGGAGCGTCAGCGACCGGATGTTCTGCTGCTGCCGCTTGAGGCGCATCGGCTTTATCAGGTTTATCAGTTTTATCGGCAGAATCTTTATCACTCCCGCCCGCATCGCTTTTCCCTGCACTTTCTGCCGCCTGAGGCACATCGGGTTTATCGGCTTTATCAGCAGAATCTTTGTCTGCTTCTGCTTTTCTGTCAGGCTGCACCGCAACTGTCTCTTCGGGTTTCATACCTATAATTTCTGAAAACAGATTCGGATTCGGCGCGCAGGATGCCATTGCCGTCAGTATCAACATGCTGAAAATAAAAAATGTCTTTTTCATCATCACATCCTCTGTCTTATATCGTTTATTTGATTTGGGAGTTACGCAGTTGATGAAAAAATCAGAGCCGCTCGCGTGAGCGGGCGGATAATGTTTGTCCGGTCGCTTGCGCTTCCGGCTCTGATTTGAATTTGTGAATCCTATTTGCCTATCCCTGAAATAACGGTTTTTACCGTGCGAAGCACGATAAGCAGGTCCATCGCAATGGACATATTTTTCATATAAAAAAGATCATAGTTCAGCTTTTCGGTGGCGTCTTTCACCGATGCCCCGTAACCGTAACATACCTGCGCCCAGCCGGTGACGCCGGGTTTTGCCGAAAATCTTGCGCCGTAGTACGGAATGACGTATTCAAGTCCTTTGACAAAAAACTCCCGCTCGGGCCGGGGACCGACAAAACTCATTTCTCCTTTGAGAACATTCCACAGTTGCGGAATTTCATCAATGCGGGATTTCCGTAAAAACCGCCCGATCCGCGTCACCCGGTCGTCATTGTCTTTTGCCCATACGGGTCCGCTTTTCTTTTCTGCATCCGTAATCATGGAGCGGAATTTGTAAATCTTATATATTTTTCTTTTTTGCCCCACCCTTTCCTGAGAAAAGAAAATCGGTCCCCTTGAATCCAATTTGATTAAAATCGCTGTCAGAACAATCACCGGCAGCAGCAGCAGCAGCATCCCGAAAGACAGGACAATATCCAGCGTGCGTTTCAGAAACAGATTCAGCAGCGATCTTCGGAAACCTTCGGAAAAAATGAGCCATTCGGGATTCATGTGTTCCACGCTCAGTTTTCCGGTCAGCATCTCATAAAAACTGTCGCCCTCCAGCACATCAATGCCGTCCATGCGGCACCTGAGAAGCTCTTTTGTGGGAAACCCGGCTCTGCGGTCTTTAAGCGCAACCGCCACCTTTTTGATGTCCAAGCCTTTTGCCGCTTCGCACAGCCCTTCATGATTCTTTTTGCAGAATACCACTGTGTTTTCATCTCCGAAAGGCGTATCGCCGTAAAATTCCAATGAAACCGCGGTCACGACATATCCGCAGTTTTTCCGTTTTATAATTCTTTCGGAGATATTTCGGGCTAATTCTCCGGAGCCGAGAATCAGGGTTTTCTGATTGAAATAGCCCCGACTCAGAATCAGCGCGCAGCAGATATGCCAGATCAGGCTGAAGAAGATAATCGCACAGGTGCTTAACGTGAAAAAAAGTATTTCCCCCATGCCGGTCCCCGGAAAAATAAGATAAATAATGGAGAGTAAGATCGTTGCGACGCCGAGAGACTGAAGCAGACGCACGATCAGTTCCGAAAAACTGTAACTGGCGTTTAAATCATAAAGATCATTGTAATAGATACATATCTGACAGACAAGCGTGATCAGCAGTATTTTCAGGAGGCGTCTTTCGTCAAATGATAAGGGAACGTCGGAAAGAAGCCTGTCAACAAAAAAGACCGATGCGTATATGATCAGTCCTTCGCCGATGACAAAAACAATGTTTCGGACAGGATAATACTGTTTTAAGACTTTTAAAGGCATTTCGGTTTACACCTTTACATTTCAGGTTTTGTTTTTTGCCGAGATTTTTTGCCTCAGCGTCAGCGTCCGGCTCCGGAGTGCTGAAATGAAATTTTAGCACCGCATTATGCTAAAATTCGCTACGCTCATTTCAGCACTCCGGAAGCCGCACTCCGGAGTGCTGAAATGAAATTTTAGCACCGATGCTGAATCTGTTTCTTGCGCCGGCTCGTTTCAGCACTCCGAACATTCCCACGCTCCGCGTGGGAACGAGAAATTCGTGTTCTTCTGTTCGTTAAACATTCGTGTTCATTCGTGGATAAAATTTAGCCGCACACTTCATTTTCTCTGAATATGTTTATTATACATCCGATAGGTTACTCTCGTATCTGCCCAGTTGGTGATAATCCCCAGAATGCGGTCTTTGCCCAGAATATCTATCAGTTCGGCGACCTGCTTGCGGGGCGTGCTTCCGTATTTTACAACCAGCACAACGCCGTCAACCTGTCTGGCAATCACACCGGTTTCAGCCGTCAGTTTGGGCGGCGGCGAATCTATGACCGTGTAGCGGTCATTATATCTTAACTGCACATCTTTGAGCAGCGCCGACATTTTTTCCGAAGATAAAAGTTCCGACGGATTGGACGGCGGTTTGCCTCCGGGCAGGATGCTCAGTCTGCTGACCCCTGTTTTGAGAAGCAGAGAAGACAGGGGCACATCATCCGAAAGATGTTCGCTCAGTCCCGGCGAATCGCCGAATCCGAAACGCTTGTGAATGGAGGGGCTGTGCATGTCGCAGTCTATCAGCAGCGCATATTTGTTATCCACATTCTGGGCAATGCTGATCGCCAGATTCAAAGATATGAAAGACTTGCCCTCTCCCGGAACCGCGCTCGTCACCATGATGGAGCGCGGCGGTTTTTTCGCATCGGGGAACAGCAGGTTTGTTCTCAATATTCTGAACTGTTCGGCTTCAAAAGACCTGGGCCTCAGCAGCATCACCAGATTTCCGTCTATGTGATTGTTCTCTTTGGATGCAAAAGCTAAGACAGATTTATCTTCGGCAGGACTTTCCGCTGTTTTCTCATGAAAATCTGTACCTGAATTGCTGCTGTTTTCATCTCCTGAAACAGCCGATTGCCCTGATGATTTTTTGTTAAATCCGAATAGCCGCCGCAAGTAACTGATTCTCCCTATATAATTTTAACCCATTTTTTTCTGAATTTGTCATATTTGCCGTAGCCCTCAAATCCGTTGAGTATCACACCGATAATTTTATCTTTTCCGAGAACATCCACTAATTCCTTAATCATTTTCCGAGAGGTGCTTCCGTATTTCACCACCACCAGTATGCCGTCCACCTGCCGTGCAATCACACTGGTTTCAGTCATCAGCTTGGGGGGCGGCGAATCTATCACAATATAGCGGTTGCTGTATCTGGTTTTTTCCTTTTTCAGCAATTCCGCCATCTGCTTTGAGGACAGGAGTTCCGAGGGATTGTCCGGGGGTTTTCCGGCAGGTAAAATGGTCAGCTTGTTCACAGCAGTTTTAAGAAAAAGAGAAGAAAGAAATACGCCGTCCGAAAGATATTCGCTCAGTTCGGGAACATTGCCGAATTTTTGCCGGTTCACCGCTTCAAAATGGCTGCCGTGGGAAAGATATTCGCTCAGTCCCGGGACTTCTCCGAAACCGAAACGGGTGTGGATGGTCGGAGAACGCATATCGCAGTCTATCAGCAGCACATGCTCGCTGATAATCTGGGCGATGCTGATGGCGAGATTGGCGGCGACAAAAGATTTTCCCTCTTCGGGAAGCGCGCTGGTGACCATGATGGAACGGGGAGATTTGCCTGAAATCGGGAACAAAAGATTTGTCCTGAGCATTCTGAACTGCTCTGCCTCAAATGACCGCGGTTTCAGAAAAGCGACAAGATTGCTGTCTATATTGTTGTACCTGTACTTGTCTTCCGGCTCGTTTTTAAATTCTTTCGTTGCCGGAACCGCAGATACTTTTTCCAGTTTGCTCGATTTTTTTAACGCAAATATTTTGCCCAAAGAAAAATCACCCGTCAGGAAGTGAGAAGTGAGAAATAAAGGACTCAGCACTTCTCAATTCTCAATTCTCAATCATAAAAACAGCTTGGTCACAACCTTTGTCGCCTTCTCGGTGACGTATTCCACATTTTTTACAGCCATCAGCGCAAATACCCCAAGCAGACTGAATCCGATGCTGAGAAAAATAAATGTCAGCACCAGTTCGATTTTCTGTTTTAATTTATCCATGCGGCGATAATAAACATTCGGAATCGTTGCAAGGACAGCGACCCCCAGCAGCGTTTCAATATCTTCGGGTCTCCGCAGGGAAGTATCGAGAAAATCCAGCAGAAAAATCAGGCCGCCCCCGAGTCCGAGTCCGCCTGCCAGACACATCGCCAGCAGCTTTTTTATATCAGGCGACACCGGTTTTTTGGGAACTTGTGCAGAATCCAATACACGGAATTTCTTTCCTTTTGATTTCATTTCCATGCTGACCGCAATATCCGCGTCCAATTTTCTGGTAAGCAGCTTGTTGTAAGAATCTTTGATATTCTCATAATCTCTGCTCAGGGTCAGAAGTTCCTGCTCTCTTTTCGGCGTGTCTTCTATCCGTTTTTCATATTCTTTGATCTGAACGCTTATTGCCGCAATATCCTCTTCAAGCCCTTTTATGGTTCTGAGCGCTTCATCATACTGAATTGCCATGTCTTTCAACTGATGCTCTTTTGTTTCTTTAAACTTGGCGATAATCAGATCCGCCTCTCCTTTTTTCTTCTTTTTCTTGGGAGTTTCAGGCTGCGGTTCTGCCGACTTTTCATTTTCTGCACGTTTTGCTTCTGCCTCAACTTCCGCTTCGGCCTCGGCAATCCGTTTTTTCACTTTAATGACATCCGGATGTTTTTCAGTATATCTGCCGGTAATTTTTGCATATTCATCTTTCAACAGTCTTAATCTTATGACGCTGTCAGGCTCTTTTTTTGCAATTTCCTCCGGAACTTCCGCTTCTCCGGAGGCATAGCTTTCCAATTCCCGGCGGATATCTGACATCTGACTTTCCAACTGAATTTTCCTGACGTTTTCATCTCTCAGACTTTCCTGCTTTGTGTTCATCTGATTCCGCAGTCCCAGAAGCATTCCCAGATTGGAATTCAACTGTTCGGGAAGCCCGCCCATAAAAGAAGTGCGATATTCTTTAAGCGCATTTTCAACTTTTATCAGATTTTCCGACTTGCTTTTGAGTTCCTCCTGAAGAAATTTGCTTGCCGCATAAACTTCCTCCCTCATAAGCTTTATGCTTTC
The DNA here is from genome assembly GCA_022736535.1 of Desulfatirhabdium butyrativorans. GTDB lineage: Bacteria > Desulfobacterota > Desulfobacteria > Desulfobacterales > JAIFKL01 > JAIFKL01. Next base: position 6,221 of record DZCT01000134.1, read on the forward strand.
ATTGATGAAATATTCAGCAAGGATATTCACCGCTTTTGTGATTTTATCCGGGTCTTTTCCCGCAAAAGAGATGGTGAAAGACTCGGGACCGCTTCGGGACGACTTGACCTCCACATTCATATTCTGGCGGACATTGCTAATTTTTTCTTCTAAAAGCATGTTTTTATATTCAGGCTCTGTAAAAAGTTCTGCCTTTACGATGACCTGTTCAAGATAGCTGCGGCTTTTGACCTGCTGAGTGATGGTGCTGACTCTTTCTTTGACAGTCACTTCTGTGAGCGGTTCTACATATTTGTCGGGAATGCTTTGGGGTTCGACCAGAATCAGCGTGTCGGATTTGTAAATTCTCGGAAGCGTGACCGAAAGATATATCCCTGTTATCATGGAAAGACAGAAGGAAATAATCAGCAGCCAGCGCCGCCTCAGCACCAAGTCCACATAATAGTCAACTTTTATTGATTTCGGGGCTTCTTCAGCCATGGCGGTTTTCTCCTGAAAAGGGTCTCAAAATTTTCAGATATCAATCGCTTTCTCAGCGCGGTCCGGGCTAAAAACAGATAAATCCGCTTTGCCGATTTTCACTTTTAATCTTCAAATTAACATATTCTGAGTATGATTGACAAGGCTTATCTTCAGATTAATTTGTGAAACACGGAAACAGGTGACAGGTTGCAGGTGACAGGTTGCAGGTCATCTGTCGCCTGCAACCTGCAACCTGCAACCTGTCACCTGCAATTCTATTTCTGCGTTTTGATATATCCCCATTCCGTCAGACGCTGATACGCATGTTTTGCGTTATCTCCTTTATTGACAGACTGAAGATAACGCTTATATTCGGCGGCGGACTGATCCCGGCGTCCCATTCCCTCCAGCGCGGCGCCTTTAAAAAATGCAATACTGGGATTGCCGCGCAGCAGTTGCTCGCTTTTGCTGAAATCCTGATAAGCAGAATCAAAGCTGTTTCCCCTGAGTTTGGCAAACCCGCTCATATAATAAGCCTGCGCCTCTCTCGGATACGCCTGCTTTGCCTGATCCGCGTAGGCTTGCGCTTCGTCATTGTTGCCCTGAGCCAACTGGCATTTCGCCATCATCAGAAGTCCGGCATAATCATCGGGAGTCTGTTTCAACGCTTTCCGAAGATAGCTTTCAGCCTCATCGTAGTTTTGCGTTGCCATTGCCGTGTCGCTTTTCTGCATGGCTTCAATCGCCTCTTTGATTGCCCGGAGCCTTGAGGTGCTGTCCATGTAACGCTCTTTATTCAAAGGCAGATTTTGGGAAGACTGATATTTGGTCCGTGCATTTTCCTGCGCGGTGCGGAAGCGTTCATCGCTCATGGGATGCGTGGAAAACAGCAGGTCGGTCGCTCCGGATTTGTGTTTGGAAAGGCTGTTGAGCATTTCCATCAGCCCCACAAAGCCCTGCGTGCTGTAACCGGACTGAACCATATACTGATTTCCCAGCGCGTCGGCTTCCCGCTCGTTGTCCCTGCTGTACGAAGCCAGCAGCGCGCCCGCGCCCAGCATTCCCAACTGTTGCGCCAGATCTGAATATTGCGAATATTTCTGGCCCACATACGCCGTGACGCCGGAAAGCAGAAGCCCGGCCAGCGTGCTTTTTGACATCTGCTGCGCTGTGTGGCGGGCGTTGACATGCCCCAGTTCGTGACCCAGCAGCGCGGCAAGTTCGGCTTCATTGTCCATCTTCAGCAGAATGCCCCGTGTGGCGGCAATGCTGCCGCCGGGAAAGGCATAGGCATTGATATAAGTTGCGTTTACGCCTTGAAACGAATAGGGCATTTTCGGGCGATGGGTATGCGGAATCAGGTTTCTGCCGACCTGACTGATGTAACTGTTCAGCGCCTTATCTTGGAGAATGCCGTAATCTGATGAGAACTGATGAGGGGAATTTTGTTTGTCTATCTGAATTTCCGAAGTTTCGGAGACAAGCATCAACTGATTTTTGCCGGTGACCGGATTGACAGCGCATCCCGCGGCAAAACCTGCCGCGGACATTCCGGTCAGCCATAAGAATTTCCGGCGGGTCATCTGATGTGTTCCGGAATTTTTGAAAGAATTACTTTTCATAGTTGCCCCCTGTGATGATTTCATCTGTAACTAAGCGTTGCTATGGTAGGGCGGGGTTACGCCCAATGCCATTAAGGCAGGTGTTGGGGTTCGCAGGCTCACCCCAACCTACATTTCTGCATTTCGGTGATGTTGTCCGCTATATTTTTCTCTTAACTTAACGGCATTGGGGGTTACGCCCCCGCCGTTCCGGATCTGTGTTCGTCGAAAAAATTGCGAAACCATTTTATAAAATCAGGCATTTTCACACTCCGGAGTGCATTCTCCGCAAAATTAATTCCTGATCTTGACAATAACGATTTAATTTCAATAGTCTTTTTAATATATCAAGATTATGCCGAAATGTCAATATTCAGAAAACGGTTGCCATGATTTGTTTTTTATATTAATGTCTATGGGAAATTGGGAAGGGGCAGAGAGGCATTTCCGTGCATCTCTGCTGAAAAAAACAAAACCAAAAGGAGGATGTATTCATGAAACATCAGAAGAAAAACACAGCCATGCTGATACCGATCCTGAGTTGGGCAACCATACAGGCTGCCTGTCTTTGCGGAGCAGCCGCGGCTCAGGGACTTCCGGAGACGGCCGACAAAACCCTGTCGCCGTATTTTCTGGTAAAAAGCGATGATCCCACGGTGGATCAACTGCCGCTCAAGTCCACTGTCGCGGCGGTGAACATCGCGGGCGTGATTGCCGATGTGAAAGTCACGCAGGAATACAAAAACGAGGGAAAACAGACCATTGAGGCGATTTATGTTTTTCCCGCGTCCACCAGAGCCTCGGTTTACGGCATGAAAATGACCATCGGCGAGCGCACCATTGTCGCCAAAATTCAGGAAAAGCAGAAAGCCAGAGAAGAGTATGAACAGGCAAAACAGGAGGGCAAAAGTGCATCGCTGCTGGAGCAGCAGCGTCCCAATGTGTTTCAGATGAATGTCGCCAATATTCTGCCGGGCGATCTGATCAAAGTGGAAATGAGCTACACGGAACTGCTGATTCCCACGGACAGCGTGTATGAATTTGTTTATCCCACAGTGGTGGGACCCCGGTATTCCAATCAGCCGGAAGCAACCGCGCCGTCTTCGGAACAGTGGATCAAAAATCCCTATCTCCATGAAGGCGAAGCTCCGCCCTATACTTTTGATATTAAAGTCAGTCTTTCCGGCAGCATGGCGATTCAGGATGTTGCCAGTAATTCGCATAAGATAAACGTCAACTATGATCCCAATCGTGTTTTTGCCACGGTAAATCTTGATCCTTCGGAAAAAACGGGCGGAAACCGGGATTATATCCTGAAATACCGGCTTGCGGGCGGCAAAATCGAATCGGGCTTGCTGTTGTACAAAGGCGAAAGCGAAAATTTCTTTCTGCTGATGGTTCAGCCCCCGCAACGAATCACGCCGGTGCAGATTCCGGCGCGGGAATATGTTTTTATTGTTGATGTTTCCGGGTCCATGCACGGCTTTCCGCTCAATGTTTCCAAAAAAGTGCTGAAAGACCTGATCGGGAATCTCCGGGCTTCGGATACCTTCAATGTGCTGCTGTTCTCCGGCGTGTCTGCACTCTGGTCAAAGCAGTCTTTACCGGCAAATCCGGAAAATATCGCCAACGCCATACAGTTCATAGACCAGCAGCAGGGCGGCGGCGGAACCGAACTGCTTCCCGCGCTGAATCAGGCATTGAATCTGCCGGAAAACAAAGACAGTTCCCGGTCTTTTGTGATCGTGACAGACGGTTATGTTTCTGTGGAAAAAGAAGCATTTGACCTGATTCGCAAGAGTCTCGGCAAAGCGAATATGTTCGCCTTCGGCATCGGCTCAAGCGTCAACCGTTATATCATCGAAGGCATGGCAAGAGTGGGCATGGGAGAGCCTTTTATCATCACAAATGAGGGAGAGGCGCCCGCAAAAGCGGAGAAATTCCGCAAATACATCCAGACGCCGGTGCTGGCCCGCGCCAAGATTGCTTTCAGCGGATTTGATGTGCATGACGTGGAGCCGCCGGGCATTCCTGATGTGCTGGCAGAGCGGCCTGTGATTGTTTTCGGAAAATGGAAAGGCGAACCCAAAGGGAAAATTCAGCTTACGGGTGTTTCCGGGGATCAGACTTATGAAAAAAGTTTTGACGTGAGCCAGTTCAAACCGGTTGAGGTCAATTCCGCGCTTCGCTATCTGTGGGCAAGGCACAAAATCAGCCTGCTTTCGGATTACAGCAGCGTTGACAGCAGCGAATCTGTGGTCAAAGAAATTACCGATTTGGGTCTGAAATACAATCTGCTGACCCAATACACCTCGTTTGTCGCTATTGACAGTCTGGTACGCAACAAAGACGGCAAATCCACGACGGTGAAACAGCCGTTGCCCCTGCCGCAGGGTGTTTCCGATTACGCCGTCGGCGGTGTTCAGCGGGGAATGATGGCGAAATCAGCGCCTCGGAGTCTCAGTTTCGCGCCGATGATGCAGATGAGAGAAGCCGCCGCGCCCCCGCCCTCGCCGGAAATGGCGGCTCTGCCCGAACCTTCGGAGCCGATTCCCTTTACCGAGGCAAACGACACGGATGAATTTATTGCAAAAGAAGAGGAAAAAGCGGATAAAAAAGCCATCACCATTGCGGGCGCTGTAACGCTGACTGTCCAGGAAGATAAAATAAAGGTGACAGCAGGCGCTTTGACGGTAAAGCAGGTTCAGGAAGTGATTCAGCAGAACCTCAAAGCGATTGAACTTTGCCGCCAGACCGCTTTGCAGAAAAATCCTGCATTGAAAGCAGACGCGGTTCTGAAAGTGACGATTGACGGTTCCGGCAAGGTGACATCAGCGGAATTTGTTTCCAAAGACTTGAAAGATGAAGTCCTGAAAGCCTGCATTGAGGCGGCGGTGAAACTGTGGAAATTCCCTGCTCCCGCAGACGGAAAACCGGTCTCGTTTGAATGGGTGATAACACTTTAATATTTTTCCACGAATGAACACAAATTTTTCTCGAATGAAAAAACACGAAAAAAATACTCTCGTTCCCACGCTCCGCGTGGGAACGTCTCT
>DZCT01000135.1 GCA_022736535.1 Desulfatirhabdium butyrativorans
CAGGATTTTGTGTCTTTGCACATTTCGATTTCCGCAGAGACGCAGGATATTGTAGAGATGCAAGATGTTGCGTCTCTACACAGAATGATAATATCTGAAGAACAAAGAGAACCGGAGAAAGGAAGAAAAAACATGATACTACTGGAACAATTATTGGAAGTCATTCGTAAAGCCGAAAAAGAGCAGGCGGTCAAACTCGATCTGTCCGAATATGAAATCACACAACTGCCTCCGGAAATCGGCAGACTGACCTATTTACAGGTTCTGATACTCCGGGGGCTGACGGAACTGCCCAAAGAGATTGCCCAGCTCAAAAACCTTTCCCGGCTTTATTTAAGCTATAATCAGTTAAGCGATTTGCCGAAAGAAATCGCCCAGCTTAAAAATCTCTCGCGTTTGGATTTAAGTTCCAATCAACTGAGGAGACTGCCCGAAGAGATTGCCCAGCTCAGAAATCTGACAGAACTCTATCTGAGTTCCAATCAACTGAGCGAACTGCCCGAAGAATTTTCCCAAGTGAAAAATCTCAGCATTCTTGATTTAAGCTCCAATAAATTCAGTCAAATGCCCTTGCAAATCACACAGTTGAAAAATCTTTCCCGCTTAGACATGAGTTCCAATCTGATGAGCAGGATTCCGCCGGAAATCGCACATCTTGAAAATCTGACAGAACTGAATTTAAGCTCCAATCAGATCCATGAACTGCCGCCGGAGATTGACCGGCTTCAGCAGCTTTCCAGATTCTATCTGAATTTCAACAAACTGAGCAAACTGCCTGTCGGCATTGCCCGGCTCGGAAACCTCAGCATTCTCGACCTGAGTACCAATAAAATCAACGAACTGCCTGAAACTGTCGCCCGGCTCGAAAATCTCACGGTGCTGTATTTGGATTCCAATGAACTGAGCACTTTGCCCAAAGAAATTACGGAACTGAGCAAGCTGATTCACCTGGATCTGAATAAAAATCCCCTCACTTTTCCGCCGGTGGAAATCGTGAGTCAGGGCCTGTCTGCCATCAGGGATTATCTGAAAAAATCGGACAAAGGCGGACAGACGCTTTATGAAGGCAAGCTGCTGATTGTCGGACAGGGCGGCGTGGGCAAAACCTGCCTGATCCGGCGTCTTATCGCTGATGAATATTCGGAAAATCAGGCAACGACAGAAGGCATTGCCATCCGTTCTTGGAAAATCGCGGCTCCGGATGAGGCAAACACCCGGATGAGCCTGAATGTCTGGGATTTCGGGGGACAGGAAATCTATCACGCCACGCACCAGTTTTTTCTCACCCGGCGCTCGCTTTACATTCTGGTATGGGATGCCCGGCAGGAAGAAGAATATGCCCGGATTGACTACTGGCTCAATACCATTGAAATTTTTGCCGAAGACAGCCCGATTCTCTTAGTGATGAACAAAGCGGATGAACGAAACAAAGATTTGAATCTCAAAGATTTGAAACAGCGATGCCCTCAGATTGTGGCTTCGGCGAAAGTGAGCGCAAAAAACGGTCTGGGCATCGAATCGCTACAGAAATTTATCGCAAAACAGGCATGGCGTCTGCCTCTGATGGGAACATTCTGGCCCTCTTCATGGCTCTCGGTTCGGAAAAGTCTGGAGGCTGTCAGCAAATATCACATTCCTTACAAGGCTTATTTGGAAATCTGCAAAAAGCTTGATATTGAGGAAAGCGAGGCAAAAACATTGAGCCGCTATCTTCATGATCTGGGGATTATTCTGCATTTTCAGGAAGATGAGCTTCTGAAAGACACGATTATTTTAAAACCGGAATGGGGCACGGACGCGGTTTACAAGGTTTTGGATGCCAAGCCGGTTCAGGAACGCAACGGGATTCTGTTCAATAAAGACCTGCCGAAAATATGGACAGACAAAGAACTGTATCCGAGAGACAAATATGAGACCATCCTGCGTCTGATGACAAATTTTGAGCTGGCATTTCCTTTCGGCAACGGGGACCGCCACATTGTCACTGAATTTTTGTCCCGCAAAGAACCTGCTTATGAGTGGCATCCGGAAAATGTTATACAATTCGAGTATCATTATGAATTTCTTCCTGCCGGCATGATGGCGCGGCTGATTGTGAGAATGAACGAATTGCTGATGGAGCAGGACGGCGAAAAACTCTGCTGGCGGGAAGGCGCATATTTTGAATTGGGACAGAGCAGGGCTATGGCAAAAATCAATCTCTACACCCGAATTGTCACCATACAGGTTGACGGCGTTCCGGGAAATGAACTGTTGCAACTGATCCGTTCACATTTTGCCGGGATTCACAAAAGCATCCGAAAAATCCGTTTCAGCGAGCGGATTCCCTGCAACTGCACTCCCGATTGCGAACACCGTTTTGATTACAATTTCCTGCTCAAATGTGAGGAAAAAGGCATTAAAAACGTGATATGCGAAAAAAATGCAGATTACATCAACGTCAGAAAGATGCTGGATCGCATTGAAACTTTGGAATCCCGTCAAAAACGGATGTACAAAGAAATGGACAAAAAATATCAGATACCTTATACAGAAGCGGATTCGGCGCTTCCGCCCCGAAAACAGGGCTTTCAAAATAAAACCCTTATTGCTGTTTTAAGTCTGCTCATTATATTGATGATTGCAATTTTTATATGGATGGGACGGAAATTTTAGGTGATAACGTAAAGCGGGTTTCAAACTCGCTTTACAACACGGCGCTGACCATTTATATGAAGTCTCTACAGGGAGCGTCTCTACAGGGAGAAAAAAGAATTTAATGGAAGAATTTATTGAAATTGCAGAAAATATATTTAACAGACCCTTCGACATCCTGCTGATTGTCGGCGGGCTTGTATTGATGCTGGCTGCTGTTTTGCTGAACATAGCCGGCGTTGAAAACAGGATTGCGGACACGATCATCATTGCATTCGGAACGCTTATGATTACAGCAGGTTCTGCCATGCACATTCATCTGCCCCGACTTCTGAAGACTTTGCCGGTTAAAGAAACTTTGGCTTTTGTTTCAGAGGCTTTTGTTCTGCCGGACACAGACATGGAAAGCGATACAGAGCCGCTGCGGATGAAGATTCCGAAAGAAGCCTTATCTGAACAGGTGCCGGAGCCGTCAGCACTGACAGCATCTTCGGAAACGCAGAAAAATCCGGCGGAAAAATTGCCTGAATCCGCGTCAGACATCTGCCTCCGCTATATTGAAGTCACGGAGTTTGATTTTGTATGGAATGACAGAAAAAGAGGAAGCGATCAGTGCGTGTCTTTTTATCGGCACCGGGCTCCGGCAGGTTATAAACTTTTCGGACATTATGCGCAAGGGGATGACAGTCCGCCCAAGTATCCGGCATTTGCGGTAAAAGTTGCGGATATTGAGGATCAGGGAATGCTTGCCTATCCGCTCAGATACGAGCGGATATGGTATGATCCGAGCGTCGGCGCCGTCTGGAGGCCCGTTCCGCCCCTCGGATTCCGATGTATGGGCGATGTGGCGGGCCGTTCATTTCTGGAACCGGACCGAAAAGATATCGTGTGTGTGAAGGCAGAACTTGTGACAGAGGGAAAAAACGGCGAACTGATTTGGGATAACCGGGGCAGCGGCAGGCTGGGTGAGATTGCGATCAGTCCGATTCTGCCGCAGGACCCGGAAAAAGGAATGTCGCTGCATCTGTTTCAGGGCTACGGCGACTGGTCCAGAAGAAGAGGTTATGCTTCGCTGCCGGTTATAAAAAAAGCATATACTGCTCCGGATAAAATTCAGGCATTACAGTCCGGGGTGCAAAAATAAGAAACTAAGTTTTTTCAAAAAACTTAGTTTCTGCATAGCGCCCGGGCTTAAGGCGCCTGTGAAAATGGCATTATGTTTCAATCCCAAACACGAAAGAGGAGTATTGCAGAAATGATAGCCTCAAAAATTTTCAATGAAAAAGAAGGAAATGCCGTTGATAAAATATACGGTGCCGTTACCACAGGCAATACATGGAAATTTCTGAAATATATTGACAAAACAGCCTATATAGACAAACCCGAATATCATATTGCAAATGTGAATAAAATCATAGGTATTTTGATGAAAATGATCTCTCAGGAAGCCTGATTTGCAGTTGATTTCGTTCCCACGCGCGGCGTGGGAACGGCAGAGACGCAAGATTTTACGTCTCTGCATTTTAACACATTGTTTTTACAATCATCAGTTGAAATGTGATGTCTGAAATGAAAAAAAGAATTGTGCATGTGACCTTTGACATGGGCATCGGCGGCGCAGAGCAGGTCATTTACAACCTCATTGAAAATACCGACTCCTCCGCTTATGAGGTCTCTGTTCTGTGTACAGACCAGCATATCGGCGCATTCGGCATTCAGTTGCAGAAAAAAGGCTACTGCGTGGAAGCGATGAGCCGTAAGCCCGGATTTGATTTCTCGCTGATAAAAAAAATCCACGACTACATCCTTTCCCGCAAGATTGATGTGCTTCACTGCCACCAGTACACCCCCTACATTTACGGGCTGTTCGGCGCGGCGTTGACGCCCTGCAAGGTTATTTTCACCGAACACGGCAGATTCTATCCTGACCGCCGCAAACTCAAACGGGTCATTGTCAATCCCTTTTTGAGCCTTATGACCGCTTATATTACCGCCATATCCTCAGCCACGCGGGACGCGCTGATCCGCTTTGAGAATTTTCCGAGCCGCAAAATCAAAGTGGTGTATAACGGCATCTCGGATGCCAAATACCGGCTGCCGCGGGATACGAATGTCAGAAAATCTCTGGGAATCAGCGAAAATGCTTATATTTTGGGAACAGTCGCCCGTCTTGATCCCATCAAAAATCAGAAAATGATGATCAAGGCATTGAAAATTGTCCGCCGAAGCTTTCCTGAAACCTTTCTGATAATTGTGGGAGACGGACCCGAGCGCGAGACATTGAAAAATTTTGCTTCGGAACTTCAGGTTTCATCTCATGTTGTTTTTACGGGCTTCAGAGAAGATACGCATCTTTTTTACAGAAACATGGACATGTTCCTCCTGACCTCTTTCAGCGAAGGCACAGCCATGACGCTTCTTGAAGCAATGGCAAGCTGTCTGCCCTGTATTGCCACGAATGTGGGCGGCAATCCCGAAATTGTCAGAGACCGCGAGACAGGCTTTGTTATTCCCGGTGACAATGAAGAGATTCTTGCCGAAAAGATCATTTATCTGTTTGAAGAGAAAAGCATGAGGGAGAAAATGGGGCAAGCAGGGAGACGCAGATTTGAGGAAAATTTTACGGCAAAGAAAATGGCTGAAGCTTATCAGGAAATGTATAAAAAGTGAGAATTGAGAATTGAGAAATTGCAGGGATGTCGGCTGTCTGATGATCCGATTCAGCAGAACAGACAGCCATCAGCCTGTCTGTTTTCATACCAATTCGCTGTCAAAAATTTCGGCGGCGGTCCCTCTTCCTGTCATTCTGAGCCGCCTGATTCCGCAACGCTGCCGGAATTTTTATTTTTTTGAAAGCGAATTGGTATCAGATTTCATGCAGGGAAAGCCCGCGCTGATTAAAATCCGAATCCTAAGATTGTAACGTCGTCCTGCCTTTCATTTTCGCCTTTATATTCTTCAAAAGCCTGAAGCAGTATTTTCCGCTGAACTTCAAAAGGAAGCCCGGCATTTTTTCTGAGCAGATTTTTAAAACGCGTGGTCCCGAAGCGGCGTCTTTTTTCTCCGCCCAACTGGTCTGTAAAACCGTCAGTGAATATATAAAAAGACATGCCTTTTTTGATATGAATTGTGTGGTTGGTAAAGTCGAAATTCAGGTCGGATTTCTTATAGCCGATACTTTCTTTGTCTCCCTTGATAAGTTCGGCTTCATTGTCGCAGACGTAAATCAGCGGCAGTTTTGCGCCGGCAAAAATAAGTATTTTTTCCGTATCTTCTTCATCTGAACTGTCTGTTTTTTTTTGAATTTTGACAAAGCATATTGCCGCATCCAGCCCGTCGTTTGAAAGCGTGTCTTTTCTGTCCTGCTGAAGCGACTTTTTGACGATGAAATTCAACTGTTTCAGAATCCGTGCAGGATCATGACAGCCTTCGTCTTTGATGATTCTTCGCAGACCTGAAGACGCGATCATGGTCATAAACGCGCCCGGAACCCCGTGTCCGGTACAGTCAATGACCGCAAAAATAAATCCGGTCATATACTCATCCGCGCCGGTTCCTTCGGTAAAAGAATCCTTGAAAAAAATGTCTCCGCCCACAACATCTTTGGGCATCCAGATCACAAAACTCTCAGGAAGATAAATATTGCTTCCGTCGAGATTGGGCAGCAGAGAGCTTTGTATGACTTTCGCATAGCGGATGCTGTCCATGATTTTTTTATTGGCTTCTTCCACTTTCTCAAGGGTTTCATTGAGCCGGGTATTTTTGATTTTCAGTTGCTGCTGGGCAACCATGACATTTTTCGTGGCTTTTTTGAATGCCTCCATGATATTTTTCCGGTTGATAATATCGGCTTTTTTTATCATATCTGAAATCTTCCGGCTTTCCGTAATATCCCGGCTGATGCCGACAACGCCGACAGTGTTGCCCTCCGCATCGGAATAAACCCCCCTCAGCGTCTCTATCAGCGATTTCTTTCCGCCGCCGGGACCGCTCACCCACTCTTCGCTGATTTTCGGCTTTTCCGCGCCGAGCGCCTCTTCATCTTTTTTGCGGAAAAGTTCTCCGACCTCCCGGGGAAAAATGTCAAAATCTGTTTTGCCGATAATTTTACTTTTATGCGCGCCGACAAACCGGGCAAATGCGGTATTGCAGTTCAGATAAACGCCCTGCCGGTCTTTGCAGAAAATCGGATAAGGCGTGTTGTCTATCAGACGTTCCGAGAAGTTGAGCGCGTTTTTCAGCGCGTTTTCCGACTGTTTATATTTGGTAATATCCCTGAATATCTGCTGAATAACTCTTTTCTTTCCGAAGGAAGACACGGAAGCGCTGATATGGACAGGGATGATTTCTCCCGACTTTGTAAGAATTTCGGCATCATAAGCAAACCCGCTTTTATCTTCATAGGCAAAAGCATATTTCTCATCTGTCTGTATTTTGAATATTCTGAAATAAAATTCTGCTTTTTCAGGCGGATGAATGCTGATCTGCGGCTGTCCGACAATTTCCTCTTTTGTCTTTTCAAGGAAAAACTCGGCAGCCTGATTGCAGTTGATGATCTTTCCCTCCTCGGCGTCTATCCATAAAATCGGAAGCTTTGCCTCTTTAAACGCTATACTGTACTGCTTTCTGCTCTTTTTCAGCAGCTTTTTCGCACGCCTGTATCTGATTTCCGTTACTTTTAATTTGATGATCCGGCTGCGCAGTCTTTTCAATTCTTTGATGAGCTGTTCTTTGTCTTTGTCTTCATCCCTTATTTTCAAGTTCAGATAGCTCCTCCGCATCGGGGTCATTCTGTGGGAAAGCGCGCTTTCAGCCGGACAGCAAGGGATCTGCTGCCCGGCTGCCGGCGCCGGAAAAACGGACAAAGCAGACGCCGCATAACAGAACTGCGGAATTTTAATCATAGACAATCAGATCCAAAGGCAGATTTAAATCCTGAGCAAAATCTTCCCCCATTTCCTGAATATCGTCTCCTTCTTCATAATACCAGTTGACTTTCACTTTTCCGCCGTTTTCATAAAACTCTTCGAGTATTACCAGAAAATCCATGAGATATTTTGTAGAAGTAGAATTGAGATAATTGATTTTCAGGTTCAGGATAATCGGATTTCCGACTTCGGCAATGTATCTCCTCACCCAGACATTGAGCGACTGAAAAAACTGCCAGGTATTTTCCGAATAAGATGATCCCTCCATCTCAAAGATGCCTTTTTGGGCATTGAAATTTATTTTCAAAGTTTTTTCGGTCGGTTCAAGTATAAAATTTTCCATAAGCTTAGGCTCCCATCCTTAAATTTTTTTCCCGCAGAGGTCACAGAGAAAACATTGCGGGGATTTTTTTTCCCACAGAGTTCACAGAGGGGGTTCCCACAGAGTTCACAGAGAAGACACAGAGTTCACAGAGGGGGTTCCCACAGAGTTCACAGAGTTTTTTTATCCTCTGTGTCCTCTGTGGTTTTTTCCCGCTCTGTGCGCTCTGTGGGGAATTTTTTTCCCACAGAGTTCACAGAGTTTTTTTATCCTCTGTGTTCTCTGTGGTTTTTTCCCGCTCTGTGCGCTCTGTGGGAAAAAAATAACCGCAAATGCAGTACCCTGCACCCCGCCTCATATATTCTTATCTATTTTAACAGAGACTTCAACAAAACTCCAATTTTTATTCGGCTCTTTGGGAAACTTTGTTTTTTTCAGATGATAAAACAATGAAAACAATAAGCTGCAAATTCGATTTTTCAGCGATTCAGCTTCTCGGTTTACAGGACAGATATTGATGTCTATGGGGTTTCCTGATTTTCGGGCGGCAATCAGCAGCCCGATATTGCCGCCGATTTTTCCCGGGTCTGAAGGAGATTTTAATTTTTTCAGGTAAAGTTCCCTTAATTCTTTTTTACTGAGCCTGTTGACAGCCTCTATTTCTTTTTTAAAAGAACAGGCATCTGCATTTCCGCTCAGATTTCCGGCTCTTATCCGATAAAAATCTTTGTGATCTTCAATCAGAATAATGCCTTCGCCTTTTTCTTCCGCCGAATAAAAATAAATATTTTGGGCAAGTTCGATAAAGATTGAAAAAATTTTTTTTATAATGATCGGTTTTTCCCCTTTTTCCGACAGCACCGTCTGAATCTTCCGGATGAGGGCAGAAAAAATGTCGTCTGAAAATAACCCGCTGAAAATAAGGAAAATATTTTTTTCTTTCATTTTCAGATAATGATCAAACAGCTTATATTTTTTCATATAAAGTCCTTTCAGTTCGGATACGGCTTTCAACACAGGCTTTGTCCTGTTTTTGAACAATTTATAGCATAAACTGATTTTCGGTTGCAACGCTTTAAAAATTCATTTATAAATTAATCACTGTCAGCCGCTCGGAAAATCTCCCTGAATCCTTGTTTCCACGCAGCGTTTCCATGCAGAGCGGCGGACTGCGGATGTCGGAAGGCAACTTTTTTAAAGGACCGAGACATGAAAAACTTATGGAATACGGGCATCCGGTCACAGGACAGCGCCGGAAAAAAAAATATGACGATCAACAGAAAAGTGAATCTCCTGATTATGACGGGATTACTGACGGTGGGGCTGCTGGCTGTCGGCATCTCAACCTATGCTTTGAAAAAAATGGGCAGGGAGGAAATAAGTTCCTTCAAATCCGCCCTGCTGGATGTGAAAAAACAGACCTTGAAAAATCTGATACAGAATGCTTATGTGGTTATAGAAAGTCATTATGAGAATGCCCATGATCCCAAAAAGCTGGCTGAATTTTATGAACAGAATCTTAAAAATATTATCAAAATTGTTTACGACGCGGTTGAAGCCGCGTATCGGATGGAAGACCTGCCGGAAGAAAGCAGAAAACATATTGCCATAAGCATCTTGAAAAACATGAGATATGACAAAAGCGGCTATATCTGGATCACAGATACAAAAGCCGATATGCTGATGCACCCGATTCATCCGGATATGGAAGGTAAAAATTTCTCCGAAGCCCGGGACCCGAAGGGCAAGCGTCTTTTTAATGAAATGGTGAAACTCTGCGAAGAAAAAGAAGAGGGAATGCTTGATTATCAGTGGCCCATGCCCGGAGAAGAAAATGCAAAAAATAAAATTTCATATATAAAAATTTTCCGTCCCTGGGGCTGGATTGTGGGAACCGGAATTTATATGGAAGCGGCAGAAGATGCGCTCCGGGAAAATGTCAAAACTGTTATCAATACGCTGAAATACGGCGCCGACGGCAAAGATTATTTTTACATCTTCAGCACAAAAGACCGGAAAATGCTGCAACATCCCAAAGCGGAACTGATCGGGACAGACATCGGCGATCCGGTTTACACGGACCCGACAGGCAAAGAGATTCTGCTGGAACAGTTGAATATCGCGCTGGGACAGGGAGAGGGATTCTGCGAATACAAATGGCCCAAGCTGGGGAAAAACAAACCGGTATCCAAAATGACATTTCTGAAAGCCTTCAAACCCTGGGACTGGGCTGTGGGCACAGGTGTTTACATAGATGATATGGAACAGGCGGTCGCTCAGAAGGAAAAAGAGGTTTCCCGCATGGTTTCCTCGCAGATTCTTCAATTTACGGTCATGATTGCGGCAGTTCTCCTGTTCTGCATGTTTATCAGTTCCCTGCTGATTTCAAAACATATTGTGCAGCCGATCCGGGAGGTGATTGAAGGCTTGAAAGACATTGCCCGGGGCGAAGCAGACCTTACCAGACGGATTGCCGTCAATTCCGGGGGCGAACCCCGGGAACTGGCTGACGGTTTCAACGCGTTTATGGACAAGCTTCAGCAGATGATTACGCAGGTCAGCGGAAATGTGAACCGTGTGAATGCGTCATCGGCAAGCCTTTCGGTGATTTCAGAAGAGATGGCTCAGAAAGCCGGTCAGATGCGGAGCCGTTCGGTGACCGCGGCATCGGCAAGCGAAAACACTGCCGGCAATATCCGAAATATGGCGGCTGCCGCGGAACAGGTCAGCGCGCAGATCGCCTCGGTGGTGTCTGCGGCTGAAAAATTTTTTCTCAAAATGAAAACCATCGGCGCGTCAACCGAAAATGTATCTGAAAACATCGGCGCGGTGGCAAGCGCGACCGAGCAGATTTCCGGTTCTGTCAATACCGTTGCCATTGCCATCGAAGAAATGTATGCCTCGCTCAACGAGGTGGCGAAAAGCTCCGGCAGAGCCGCGCATGTGACCGGCGAGGCTTCGGAAAAAGCGGATCAGACATCCGAAATCGTCAACATACTGGGCGAGGCTGCCAATGAAATCGGCGAGGTGGTGGACCTGATCAACGGCATCGCCTCCCAGACCAATCTCTTAGCTTTGAACGCCACCATTGAGGCGGCAGGCGCGGGAGAAGCCGGAAAAGGTTTTGCGGTGGTGGCAAATGAGGTCAAAGAACTTGCCCGGCAGACCGGCAGGGCAACGGAGGTGATTCGCGGAAAAGTCAAAACCATGCAGAAAAACACAGAGGCGGCTGTCCGCGCCATCGAAGTGATTGTAAAGGTTATCAGCGAGATCAATACCATTATGAACACCATTGCCTCGGCTGTGGAGGAACAGACCGCGTCCACCAATGAAATTTCCAAAAGCATTGCCGAAACCGCATCAAATTCCAATTCCGTATCAAGAAATGTGCAGGAAGCAGCC
>DZCT01000136.1 GCA_022736535.1 Desulfatirhabdium butyrativorans
CGCTCATTTCAGCACTCCGGACCCGGGTCCGGAGTGCTGAAATGAAATTTTAGCAGTGCTAAAATTCGCTGCGCTCCCCGGCTAAGAACAGACAGCACTCCGGAGGGATGGCTATCCTGCCTGAAGCTGTTCTTTGAGCCACGCCTTTACTTCTCCCTCAATCGCGTAAACGCCCTTGTGACTGCCCGCAACATCCGTAAAACGCTTTTCCATGTCCGGGGGCATGGAGATTTCAGCCAGTTCCACAGCTTCATCCGAATTTCGGCGGATAAAATAAATGATCGGCTTCTCTTTCCATGTGTTTACGACAAAATAATGACTCACATCGTCTTTGGAGCGAATCACATAATTTCCCCGCGCCCAGTTGTTTCCCCATTCCAGATAGAGCCGAACCGCTTCTTCCGGCGTCATGTCCCAGTCTATGGCATTTACCAATTCCCTGTTTTTTCGTATATCTTCTAACTGCATGACATATCTCCTATAAGTTTTCACGCACAGGGCAAGCACGGGCGCTTGCCCCTGCGGAAAAACGTCTGCCGAATCCTGTTTTAAACCACAAAACGCTTTCCCGCACAAAACTTTCCTGATGTCTGATATTGCTCATCAGATGATCTCCCTGCTTCTGTATGATCCGTCTTTTGGGTCTGCCTGCTTTTTCATATATTTCCCGGGCGTCGGAGACCGGCACCACTTCATCCGCATCCCCGTGAAACATCAGAATATGACGAACCTGTGAAAGTCTGTCCGAAATATCAAATTCAAGACTCATCGGGATAGCTTCATGCCCGGGCAAAGCCGCCATTTCTTTTTCTCTTCCTGCCAGACAGATACGCACCGGCGCGGCAACGGTCACAATGGGACCCGCATCAATCACGGCTGCCGCGCTCAGGCAGGTTGCGCCGCCCATGCTGCTGCCGAAAAGCCCGACCTGTGCGCCGAGGTCATTTCGGGAACGAAGCACGGCAACTGCATTTATCAAATCATTACAGCGGTTTTTAAGAGATGTCACCTCGTTGAAAATGCCTTCGCTCTGCCCGCAGCCCCGATGATCGAATCTGAAAAACGCCATGCCGCACTGACTGCATTTCTGCGCGAGCGCAATCTGTTTCGGAGAATCGCCGGTGGCGAGCAGCCCGTGAGAACCGACAACCACAGGCGGGCGCCGAACACCGACCGGAAGATGAAGCATTCCCTTCAGGCGAAAGCCCTCAGATGAGAATATGATGGGTTCGTTTATGGAAGTTGTTTCAGTTGAAGACATATCTGTTATCTCCTCTTTGCTGCTGCTCCTGTCAATTTTGCGGGAGCGGCAGCGCATATCCCCCGATATTCACGGATGTCGGAATAAAAACAAGCTGCTGCTGCGGAAATACTTTACAATCATCCTTAGGCAGAGGGATATTTTTTCCCAGGTAAATCCGCTTGAGTTCAAGTGTGTTTTTGTTGATAAGCAGAATCTCCGAGTTCACGGCGTTTGACTCACTGACACGGGCAAGAAGATAAATCGCTGAAGCGTCTTCCGCAACACAGGCAACTGAAAGCCATGTATCTTCTTCATAAGAGGCTTTCAGCTCGCCGGTGATTTTATCGGCAAGCAGCATTTTGCCCCGAACTCCCTGCCGGAAATTTCCTTTCGTTTTTTCAGGGAGTAAAACAATAAAGGCATCTGTGAGACATCCCATCTGCGTATCCGGCGGGTAAGAGAAAATTTTTGCGCCGTGGCCTGCCAGCAGTCCTGATTTCCATGTATAAAAGCGGAAGGGAACCGCCGAAGATTTATCTTCATCATGGGCTGTCACAAGGATGTTTTCCGGCGATTCCCACACAAATTTCTGTTCCGGCATATACATCAGCGCGGTTTCTCCCTTGTCTTTATAAAAAAACTGATAGCCGTTTCCCGGAGCATAACCGGGATGATGTACGCTGTTTTTTTCCTCCCAGCGTATTTTTCCGCTGAATCTTTCAATGTATGTGAGCGTCGTCGCCATCTCCGTATCCGTCGCCGAGTCCGAATATCTTGCCAGCAGAATATTTTTATTTGCTGTTTCAATATATTCTATTTTGAATTTATCCTGAAATCGCTGCTCCCACAGCAGGATTCCGTTCAGATCATATTCCTGCACCAGATCGGCTCCGTGAACCAGAACAGACTGTGAGTCAAATATGACGGCAGGTTCTTCGGCTTCCACTGCGGATTCCCAAAGAACTGCCCCGGATTCGGAATCTATGCAGAAAAGCCCGAACTTCTTTTCCTCCTTCTTATCTGCTTTCAGCAGCACAAGGCGAGTGCCTTCTTTTTCCAAAGGAGCATAAACAGAGGTTGCCGCAAGATTGCCGGCTGTCCACAGAATCTCTCCGGTACGCGTGTCAAGCGCGCTGAGACATGCTGTCGTGGAGACAATACATCGGTCTCCGAGAACCGCATAATCCCATAACTTGTCGCTGTCATCAGGATAGGTCCATTTTTGCTCCAAAGCCATTTCCTGTTTAAAATCAGAGCGAAACATTGTTATGATCGGCATGATCTTATGAACGCCGAATCCCCCTGCGCCGATAAAAATGAAAAACAAAGCAATCCAAGATATTACAGACTTTGCCCTTGAAGGCATTGTGATGACAAAGGTGTCGGAAAGCTGATCGTGAAATCCCTGTTTGCGCTTTCTGAACAGTATAAATAAATACCCGATCATAGGGAAAATAAACAGGCATGAGAAAAGATGGTACGCAGCGCGGATCACTGCCGCAACGGTGTCCGGCAGATTGCCGTCACGGTCAATCATCTGCAATCCGAGCATTTTCTGTCCGAGCGTGCGCCCGAATCTGCGGGCCGGAACAGTGAGATAATACAAGGAAAATCCCACAAAAAATATCTGGCTGACAAGCACCGAGAGCGGGAAGCACTTTGAGGCATAAAACGAGGCGCTGTAATAAATACCCGTGAATACCGCGGCTGTCAGCAGGCAGACAAATGAAATGTCAATGAGCGCCGCCGCGCTTCGCAAGCCGAAACCCGCAAATCCGAAACCTTCCGGCACACCGGGCAGAGAGGCTTTTTCCTGCTCCGGCGACTCCGCCTTTTTGGAGACAAGACATTTTTCGCAGTAGTCATGCGCTCCCCAGGGGGTGTAACATGCCTCACACAAAGCTGTGCCGCAGCCGGAACATTTTCTGACCGCGGCATTGAAGGGATGGAAAAAGCAGGTTGAAGCTGAATCGCTTTGTTCTCCGCTTTTTTCAGCACCTTTTGTGAAAAAAAATCCCTGCCGCAACCCTGACTGAATCGAAAAACAGGAAACTTTGTATGTCAAAGGCAGCAGTTTGCCGAGAGGCAGCATAACAGATTCGCTTCCCGCCTGGGAGAGACATCGGAGAAATTCCTCATAAAGCGCATTTAAAGATAAATCAGGAACATAGCGGATCATCAGATTTTTCGGGTAACGAATCGGAATCCCGTAAGTATTGGAGAGTGAAACAAGCGTCTTATCCCTCGTAATCGCGGAAAATGTTATATATGAAACTTTCCCTGTCGCCCTTGTGATATGAATCGTTGCGAATACGCTTTTCTCCCGATTTGCCATGAGCCGTTGGAAAGCGCCCTGAGACATGTTGAAGTCTTCAAGGTCTGCAAAGAGTTCAAAACCCTTCTGCGTGAGAAAAGACATGGCGGCATTCAGGGATTTTTTGTGAACAACTTCGGCTTGTTCTAGACATGAGATATGAAACTTGGGATGGCAGCCATTCATCACTGTCGTAAAGAAAGGCTTTCGGAAGACTTTCCTGAAGCACCATAAGAGGGTAATTATCGGAACAAAAAAGATCATCAGCAGGGGATTGACGCCCCTCCATGAGCGCAGAAGGGCTTTCAGCGGGTACTGCGTGAGATCAACAGAGATTCTGACCTCATCGGGCTTTTCTTCACAGACAAGTTCTGTCCGACAAATCTGACAGACTTTTGACTCGTCAGGGTTATAAATTCCGCAGTTTTGACAATACATTGAGATCAACCTAAGGTCAGCGAGGCTATGTGCTGAAACAGCATGAGAACAATGCCCGCCGGGTAGAAAAATACATCTAAGAGCCGGAAGTGAAGCGCGAGAAATAAAAGCAGAAATCCGAATACCTGCATCTTGCCGAGGAATGCCGAAGCCTTTTTCGGGAGCAGGCTTTTCAATATCCATGAACCGTCTAAGGGCGGAAAAGGAATGAGATTGAAGATGCCGAGGACAATGTTGATCACGATTCCGATCTCCAGAAATTCAAAAAAGACAAACCAGAAAGCCTGAAAGGGGATATGCTGAAAGCTCATGGGCGTGGAAATATCGAGATGCAGCGATACGGGCGTTTCCGGAAACAGGCGGTTGAACACAAATCCCGCGCAGAGATAGAGCGTGAAGCAGAGATACGCGAGTAAAAAATTTGAAAGAGGTCCCGCCATCGCGAGCATGACCTGATCTCTGGGATGGCGGCGCAGGCGGATGGGATTGAACGGCACCGGCTTTGCCCATCCGATCACCACGCCGGCGTTGATCAGATGCAGAAAAAGCGGCACCGCCACTGTTCCGACAAGGCTCACATGACGGACGGGATTGAAGGTCAGCCTGCCGGCATTCTCTGCAGTGGGATCGCCGCCGATGCGGGCTGCAAGCCCGTGACACAGTTCATGCACCACCACCGAGAAAAAAAGCACAGCGACTACAATGCCGGTCGTGAGCCATTCCAGATACAGAGGAACATCCTTAATATATGGATAAAGCATCATAAATCCGGCAGGAATCGCAAGCCACAGGAGGATATAAATTTTATGCTGAATATATTTCATGGCGCCGTGTGTTATACTGATCCAATTTCGGTTTTTTGCCACAGACACACACAGACATACACAGACAGATGGCTGAAAGCGGAATACGGCATGTATGCAAAAAATATGCCGTAAAAAACTAAAGTTGGATCACTATATTGAGAATTGAGCCGTCTTACTAAAAAATGGTATTTCTCAATTCTCAATTCTGACAATCTGTTTTCCCTGCGAGACTTTTTCTTTTCCCGAACCCCTTCACATCAACCTTTCCGTCCCCGCTTAATATATTTATCTCTTGTCCGATCCTGAAGCAGCACCATATCAAATTCTTTGGAACTGGCAGATTCATACCACTGATAGCCGATTTCCGTACAGTTTTTGCAGGCTTTTGTGGGAATATGCACCGCAAGAATACGATTCCCCCGGTCCGAAGCAGAATCTATCCGCAGCGCGCCCGCGCACTCGTCACAGATACGAATTGTTTCATCCTGCTTTTCCCGAATGTTGTCCGTATCATAAAAAATACTGCGGGACCGCTCGGCAAACTTCTTTTTTCCCCTCAGTTCCTGCTTTAAAACTTCTCTCCCCTGCCAGACGCCCAGAACTTTTTTCCCCACATTCTCAATGTAGCGGGTCACTTCGGATGTCTGACGGATGCGTTCAGCATTATAATCAGGCTCTTTGACCTTGCTGTAATCAACGCCTGCCATTGCCAGAATAATGCCCACATTGATATATGGCAGCGCGCCCTCGATGGCATATCCGCCTTCCAGCACCGCAATGTCAGGTTTCAGCAGCGAGGTGAGTTCCGCATAGCCCTGCGCTGAGAAGTTCATATTCGTAATCGGGTCCGAATAATGATTGTCCTGCCCTGCGGAATTGACAATCAGATCAGGCTTGAAGTCGTCAAGAATCGGCAGAATCATATTCTTCAGCGCATAAAGAAAGCCCTCTTCGGATGTGTTCGGGGGCAGCGGAATATTGACGGTGGTTCCAGCGGCATTGGGTCCGCCCCACTCGTTGATAAAGCCTGACCCGGGATAAAGCGTGCGCCCGTCCTGATGAATGCTGATGAACAGGGTATTCGGGTCATGCCAGTATATATCCTGAGTGCCGTCGCCGTGATGACAGTCGGTGTCCACAATGGCAACCTTTTCAACACCGTAAGATTCCCGCAGAAACTCGATCATCACCGCTTCAATGTTGATATTGCAGAAACCCCTCGCGCCGTGAACAATTCGCATGGCATGATGTCCGGGAGGGCGCACCAGCGCAAATCCCCGCTCCACTTTTTTGTCCATGACTGCCATGCCGATGGTTTTCGCGCCCCCGGCGCTGATGAAATGGGATTCTGTAGTCACCGCCCACACGTCCGGCACGCAGAAATGCACCCGCTCCACATCCTGAACCCTCACCAGATCAGGCTTGAACTCGGTAATGCCTTCGATGTCGAACAGCCCCTCTTCAAAGACCTGATCCTGCGTGTAGAGAAGGCGTTCCTCCCGCTCAGGATGGGTGGGACTGATCGCCCAGTCAAACGCGGGAAAAAAAACAAGACCGGTTTTATATTTGGCACTTAACATGATTTGCTCCCATGTCACGCTGCTTTCGTAGCAGCAAAAGCGAATAGGGTTAATGTAATAGCAATTCGCTTTCAAGAATTTATGAAAGACCGCCCGCTCACGGCTCTGATACCAATTCGCTTTCAAAGAATCGTAAAGCGCTCCGGCTTAAAACAGACTCAAATCGCTTAAACCGCTTGAAAAGCGGTTCTGCGGGAACACCGTTTTTGAAAGCGAATTGGTATGAGCACAATTTCTTTTCATCCCGGTTCAACTTACAGACACTCTTCAAGATAACGAAAATAATTTTCCCTGCTCATTTTCGCGGTTCTCATATTTGCCCGAATAATATCCGCATCAATCTCTTTGTAAACCGGAATAACAAGGGGGCGGGGAGAACCTTCTCTGACATATATCCTGTGATCTCCCTTTTGCCTCTCAAAAACAAAACCGGCTTTCTGAAAGATACATTCCAACATTTTCCAATGAATCGGTATTATTCGGGGCATTGTTCGGGTATAACCTTGTCAGAGAGCAGATGCAGAGGAATGCTGATATATCTTTCCTGCGATTTTTTTTCAATATCAATAACCGGTACGGGTTTAAACCCGCACTCCTTCAGCACAGCATTCAAAGTCCCCCGTTCAATACAGGATGTTAAAAACAGACAAAGGGCTTCTTTAAGATTCTTTTCGGACTGCTTTTCAGTTTCACCCTGAGAGAACACATCCAAAGCCTGGCATGAGGCGACATACCATTTCTCCTTTTTTGCAATCTCAAAAGAGAGCTGAATGTTCAATATGATATTTGCTGTCATTTTTTACCCCCGGTTCTTCATTTCGATGAACGCAGTCATACACTTTCCCGATTTCCGTAATTTCGCTTATCTCGGCGGAAGATTATCCAAAAATTCAAGGTCTTTATTCTGAGAATTTTTGCTGCCCACCGCCAGCACCTCAATTTTATTATCTTTTGTTTTGGTGAAATAAAGCCGTCCCTTGTAGGCAAATATCACCTCAAGGATGGTCTGTTTGCTCTTTTTTCCGAAAACCTTGCGCTTGATGGTCACCAGTTCGGAATTTTCATTCAACTGGTGAATGACTTCTTCGGCTTTGATTCTCAGATCATCCGACAAACCCATCAGACCGCTGACCGCCCTGTCATGAACAGAAATATTTTTGTAAAGCACCTTGAAGCGCCTTGTGTCCGCTTCCCTGACTTTTGCTTTGCCCTCTTTGCGCTCTTCTCTTTCAAACTGCTTTATTTTTTCTTTCAGTTCCTCAAGTTCTTCTGTTTTTTCTTTTTGAAGCGCAAGGTTTGCCTTGAGTTTTTCCTCAAGACGGATAATTTCTTCCAGCATCTGCTCTTCGGCCTTGCTGGCTTTCACTTTTTCTTTTTCAAGCGCATGTTTTATTTTTTCGGACTCTGTACTCAGTTTTTCCCTGTCCTCACCCAGAGAACTGAGTTTTTCGCTGTAAAACTTTTCCATGTCTCTGAGACGTTCAATCTCCTGATTTTTTTCTTTTTCTTCCTGCCTGCTTTTTCGGACACCGGCTTTGTAGAAAATATAAAGCACTGACACAGAGAGCAGAATGTAGCAGACAAGAATTGTATTGGACAGCAGTGTATTATGTCCCAGCTTCAAATCCACATTTATAACAAGCCCCTCATTCATCAGTCCGTAGTTGTCTGCCGCAATTTTTATGGGGTCGGATGAGGACAGCGGAACTGTTTCTTCTTCAAAAAACGGAGGATACAGCACCTTGCCGTGTTTGGTGATAACCGTCACTTTTATATCCGCTCCCAAAGGAATCAGGACATTGTTCTGAAGATAGCGGTCAATGTTTTTGCTGATCGTATCCTTCAGCCTCGCGCTGCCGTCAAGAAGCGGAACGGTGTCCCCGATATATGCGTTGCCGATGACCTGTGTGTATCTGTTTTTCAGACAGCGTTCCGCGTACTGTACGGTCAGCACATAAAGAATCGCGGGTAAAAACATAGATAAGATAATGGTTCTAAAAGAAATAAATTTCATATTGCTCAAAACGGAATATATAGGTTGTCAACTTTGAGATATAATGATCCAACTTCGGTTTTTTACGGCATATTTTCTGCATAAATGCCGTATTCCGTTTTCGGATATCTGTCTGTGTCCGTCTGTGTGCGTCTGCGGCAAAAAACCGAAATCGGATCAGTATAACAGGATTTATCGGAAACGCCCTTTCGCGCCTCGGCGTTCCGAGTGTCGGAATAAATAAGGACACGCCGACGGCGTGTCCTTATTCGTTTTTTTTTCAGAAAAAGCCTTTTTACAGTTCGGACAGGGTTTTTTTCGCCTCTTCGGCACCTTCAAAAGCCGGATCCGATTCAATCGCCGCTGTCAGCAGTTCTTTGGCGCGATCTTTATTCCCTTTTTTGGAGTAAGCCATGCCCAGATGATAAAGAACTGTCGGATTTTTAGGCAGATTTTTAAGGCTTTCCTCAAGCTCCGTAATCGCCATGTCATACAGCTCTTTCTTGTAGTAAATCCATCCCAGCGTATCCATCACACCGGGGTCATCGGGAAGCTTTTCTTTTGCCTGCTGGGCAAAGCCGAAAGCCACATTCATATCATTTTTCCGTTCGGCAAGCAGATAGGCAAGATTGTTTGCCGCTCCGGCGAAATTAGGGTCAACTTCCAGCGCTTTCCGGTAATGTTCTTCCGCAAGGTCAAATTTCTTCTGCATATCATAAAGCGTCCCCAGCATCATGTGAGGTTCAGCCTGATTCGGTGTTTTTTCAAGAATCGCCTTATACTGCGATATGGCCTGATCCTCTTTTTTGCTCATAAGGGAAATCCGGGCAAGCGCATAGTATGCCCGCATGAAATTCGGATTGTTTTCCAGCGCTTTTTTGAAGGATTCCTCGGCCTCGGCGTTCTTTTTCTGGGAGACATAAATCTCTCCCTTCAGATTGTGGATAATCGCCAGCGGGAACTGAGCATTTTCCATCAGTTTTATCTGATGGTCGCATTTCTTCAGCGCGGCGTCAAACTCTTTGTTTGCAATATGTATCAGGACGATATTGGTAAACACATCCATGAGTTTGGGATTGATCTCCAGGGCTTTTTCAAAGGTCTTCATCGCAAGCGCATCGTTCTTCTGAGAACGGTACAGAAGGCCGAGGCGGTAGTGTCCCGTCGGATTTCCGGGAGCTGTTTTCAGCAGGGATTCATAAGCAGCCTGCGCTTCCGCGGCTTTCCCCTCATACATATAACTGTTGCCCAGCATCAGTGTTGCCTGATAATTCTCAGGCAGCACGGCAAGCACTTCTCTGCTCATTTTCCGGGCAAGGTCAAAATTGCGCTCCCGAAAGTAAACATCTGCCAGGGACAGCTTTGCCTGTATGTAGTTCGGTTCCAATTTGACAGCCTCTTCAAGCGCTTCTCTCGCTGTCCGCATGTTTCCCCTTCCGAAATGCGAGATGCCCCTGAAATACTGTATCTGCTCGGAACGCGGGTCATCTTTTGCCAACTGGTCAAACAGCTCGGCAGCTTTGTTGAAATCTCTTTTGGAAATGAAGAGTTCTCCCTCCAGCAGCCGGGTCGGGAGATATTTGGGGCGTTTTTCCAGAATTTCCGCGATGTATTTTTCCGCCTTTTCCATCTCTTTGTTTCTGAAATAAAAGATGGCAATCGCATTCATGATGCCGGTATTGTCAGGCTGAATTTTAAGCGCCTGTTCATACATTGCCAGCGTTTTGTCCTTTTCGCCGACAATATCGTAAAATCGGGCAGCCGACATATACAGACTTACATTCTTGGGGTCAATTTCAATTGCCTTGAGATAGGCGGTTTCAGCTTTTCCTTTATCTTTCTGACTGAAATGAAAATTTCCCAATATGACATATAAATTCGGATCATTGGGATTTTCGGCGATAGAGCGGGCAATTTCAGCCTCTGCCTGAGCAAAATTTCTGCTGTTCATATAGAGATCAATCAGGGCGATACGGTGTTTCATCGCTTTGGTATCCGCTTCAATCGCCTGCCTCAGCACTTTTTCCGCTTCATCGCGTCGGTTCTGCCCTTCCAGGACTCGGGCAAGTCCTGAAAAAGCGCGCTCCTGTTTGCCGTCAAGTTCCAGAATTTTCCGATATACGGTTTCCGCCTCAGAATATTTATTCTCCTGTTCCAGAAGACCGGCTGACAGAAACAGCGCGTCTATATTGTTCGGCTCTTTTTCCAGAACCTTCTCAATTCTTTTTTTGGATTCGTCAAAACGCCTGCCGAGAAAGTAAAAGGTTGCAAGTTTGAACTGAACATCCGTGTTATCCGGAACAATTCCCTCCAGAATGGAATATTCGCTGAATGTTTCCTCTGCTTTTGCCAGCTTGAGATAGGTTTCCGCCAGTTTCATACGGGCGTCAACATATCTTGAGTCAATCTGCAATGCGTTTTTAAGCTCGATCACCGCATTCTGATATTCTCCCTTTTCAAAATACGCCTTGCCCTTTTCATAAAAAGAGACCTTCTTTTTCTCATCTGACTTGCAGCCGAATACTGCAAGTCCCAAGATTATGAAAATAAAAAAAGTTTTTAATACACGATCCATCGGCTGCCTCCTTTCATAAAGCTTTTTAATGTTATTTAAAACGCTTATAATGAATATGGCATCAAAAACACTTAATTTCGGGAAAAATCAGGCTGTTTGATCTGTGAATCGGTCATTTTCCATGAGTATTCTTAATACCATATATGTGACAACTTTACAATTTGGCGTCAATAAATGCAATAAAAAAATCCGAAAATATCGCAAAATACCCGATGACGAAAATTTTCTTTTTAATTTAAACATATTATGAGTTACACAGTTGATCTCGTTCCCACGCGCCGCGTCAATGCCGTCAAGCTGACAATTCCGTAAATTCCGTAGGTCGG
>DZCT01000137.1 GCA_022736535.1 Desulfatirhabdium butyrativorans
GCGGAACCCCGTTTTTCCTGCTGTTCCCTGCTTCCATGGAAGATGAAAGGGATTGGACGAGGGGGTTCGGGGTTCGAGGTCAGGGGTTCGGGGAAAAACTCTTCGGTTTCAGCCTCTTACCTCTTACCTCTTACCTCTTACCTCGAACCTCGCACCCCGCTTCTTCCCTGCTTCCATGGAAGATGAAAGGGATTGGACGAGGGGGTTCGGGGTTCGAGGTCAGGGGTTCGGGGAAAAACTCTTCGGTTTCAGCCTCTGACCTCTTACCTCGAACCTCGCACCCGTCCGAAGGACCGGTTCGGGGAAAAGCCTTGCGATTTGTGCCTCTGACCCCTGACCTCGAACCCCGAACCTCTTTAAGCCGATATTGCCCGGCGCTCCGGAAATCCCTGCTTATAAACAATCCTTGTAGATTCCCCTGACCTTCCGATTTTTTCCTTGACCCGGATTTACAAAAAACGTATAAAAATTTTTTGATGATATATTTTTAACGGGCATAATTTGGAATTGAGAATTGAGAATTGAGAATCAGCCTCGCAGAGGCGAAATCTTTGCAGAAGCGGAAAAAAAGCTGAAAGAATTTTCAGACGCGGCGACATCGGCAAACATTGTACTGCCGGATGATCCTGAATTTAACTCACTGATAAGACAGATATTTACTTTCAGCGATTTTATCGCGAGAAACTGCATCCGGCATCCTGAAATCCTTGAAAGCCTCATTCAGACCGGCGATCTGCAACATTCCTATCTGCCGAAAGAATATCACAGCCGCATTGCCGGACTGATTTCCGGAGCCGCAGACGCGGACGCGCTGGGCAAAATCCTTCGTCAGATTCGATGCCGTGAAATGATCCGCATTGCATGGCGTGACCTTGCGGGCAGCGCCGATCTTTCTGAAACCATGCGTGATCTTTCGGATTTCGCCGATGCCTGCCTTGAACATGCGCTTTCTTTTCTCTACCGGCGGCAGTGTGAGACTTTCGGCATTCCTATCGCTCCTGACGGCTCTCAGCAATACCTTGTGGTTCTGGGAATGGGCAAATTGGGCGCGCATGAACTGAATTTCTCCTCAGACATTGATCTGATTTTTGCCTATCCCGAAGTAGGGGAGACGAAGCAGGTTGCAGGGGGCAGGTTGCAGGGGGCAGGTTGCAGGGAGCAGGTTGAAATGCCGGTTTCGGATTTTCAGCATACAGTTTCAAATGATGAATTTTTTGTCCGGCTTTGCCGAAATCTTCTCAAAGTGCTGGGCGCAAACACCGCAGAGGGCATTCTGTTCCGGGTGGATATGGGCTTGCGTCCCTACGGCGAAAGCGGTCCCGTGGTGATGAGTTTTGACGCGATGGAGGCATATTATCAGATGCAGGGAAGGGAATGGGAACGCTACGCGCTGATCAAAGCCCGACCCGCAGCCGGCGACAAAATTCAGGGCGCAAAGCTTTTAGAATGTCTTAATCCCTTTATCTATCGGAAATATTTAGATTTCGGGGTGTTTGACTCTTTGCGGGACATGAAAAGCAAAATTTCCCTTGAAGTCCGGCGCAAAGGCATGAAAGAAAATATCAAACTCGGTCCCGGGGGCATCCGCGAGATTGAATTTTTCGGACAAATCTTTCAGCTCATACGGGGCGGCGTGATTCCCGCGCTTCAGGAACGCCGCATTCAGACCGTGCTGCAAATTCTTTCACAGAAAAAATACATTCAGGAACAGGTTTACAGCGAACTGGGAGCGGCATATATTTTCTTACGAAACGCCGAACACCGTTTGCAGGAATTTTCCGACAGCCAGACCCACACACTCCCGCCGGATTTTTCTGGAAAAGAGCGGCTTGCCCTGTCTATGGGATTTGAAAACTGGGACGCTTTTGCCTCTCTCCTTGAAAAACACCACAAAAATGTTCACCGCCATTTTAACAGCCTGCTCGGCGCCAACCATCAGCATGACACAATCATCAATGATCTCAATGCGGTATGGCAGAATCTTTTGGAAAAAGAAAAAAGCCGGAAGATTCTTTCACAGGCAGGATTTGAGAATCCCGATGAAGTGTTGCAATTGCTGGATCATCTGCACAATGACTTGGAAACAGGCTCACTCAGCCGGGAAGGCAGGGAACGCATAGACAGGCTTCTGCCCCTGATCCTGAAAGAAGTCACCATGTTCAGAACGCCTGCCGACGCGCTGGACCGCATCATCAATCTGATTAAAGCCATCAAACGGCGCACGAGTTATATCGCGCTGCTGCTGGAAAATCCCGCCGCGCTGAAACATCTCATCCAATTTGCCGGTGAAAGTTCATGGATACTGTCTTTTCTCACGCTGCATCCGGTGCTGCTGGACGAGCTTTTGGATTCCCGCACGCTGTATTTTCCGCCCAAACGCGCCGAAATGGAGGCGGAACTGCGCCGCCGTTTAGATGAACGGGTGGCAGGATATGATTTTGAACACTGGATGGAAGAACTGCGCCTTTTCAAGCAGATCAATGTCCTGCGGGTTGCCGCCGCGGATGTCACCAACACCATTCCGCTGATGAAAGTGAGCGATTATCTTTCCGACATCGCGGAAACCGTGCTGGGAGAAGCGGTGGAACTGTCATGGAATTATCTTGTGGAAAAGCACGGTTATCCGAGCTGCCGCCTGAACGGAGAGACATTTGACAGGGGTTTTGCGATTATTGCTTACGGAAAACTCGGGGGGCTTGAACTCGGATATGACTCTGACCTTGATCTGGTCTTTCTGCACGCGGGAACTGATGAAGAAACACAGGGCGGGCAGCCGGTTGTGGGCGCGCATTTCTTCGGACGCATGGGACAGCGGATCATTCACATTCTGGCCACGCACACCGGCGCCGGCATTCTGTATGAAGCCGACATGCGCCTGCGTCCCAGCGGCACTTACGGGCTTTTGGTCAGTCATGCGGACGCGTTTCGGGACTATCATCTGCATCAGGCATGGACCTGGGAAAAACAGGCGATGATCAGGGCGAGATTTGTCAGCGGAAACGCCCGTCTCGGAAAGCGTTTTGAAGAAATACGGAAAGAAGTGCTTGCCCAGCCCCGTGAAAAAGACAAACTCCGGGAAGAAGTGGCTAACATGCGGGAAAAGATGCGGAAAGAGCTTTCAAAGCATGAACCGGGGATTTTTGATCTCAAACAGGATGCGGGCGGCATTGTGGATATTGAATTTTTAGTTCAGTATCTGGTGCTGTCAGAGTCCTGTCAGCATCCGGAACTGCTGCAATGGACAGACAATGTGCGTCTGATCGGCACGCTGGCGCGCAGCGGCGTTCTCGATGAAATGACAGCCTATACGCTGAGAACCGCTTATCTGACCTACCGCACGGTGGGGCATCGGCTCAGTCTTCAGAAAAAAGCGGCAAAAGTGCCGGAAGAAAGATTCCGCAACCTGCGGGGGCATGTCAGGCGGATATGGAATATGCTCATCGGCTGAGGCAAGGCGTACCGCAGAGCGGGGTTATCTGTTTTCAGCCGGGGCCGCTTTACGACTTCATATCGAATCGCTGTCAAAAAAAATACAATCGGCAGGGCGGCCCAGGCTGAGAAATAGATGCCCCCGCCGTTTGCAACGGTAACGATTTGCAGAGACGCGATATTTTGCGTCTCTGCCTGTTTCAGATGCCTTCCCTTTTGTTCTTGATAAAATGCCCGTATTTTCTGTCTTCGGTCAGAATGTCAACGATGATCCACTTCCTGAAAAAATCCAGAACCGTCTTGTTGATCTGAAAATCTGATTTTTTGAATTCTTCCTGAAATTCAAAAATATCTTTCAGTATCTGTTCATGTTTTCTTTTATGCGTCTCATATTTGGGATAATCCTCCTGCTGCATCATGGCTTCTTCTTCGGAAAGATGCGTTTCAATCGAGCGGATCAGCACATTCAGCGCATATTCCAGCACGGATTTTTCCTTGTTGGAACCGATGGATTCATAAAACTTGTTTGCCCTCTCAAAAATCTCTTTGTGGCGTCTGTCTATCTCAGGAATATAGACGCTGTAATCCTCACGCCAGTGAAACGGCGGCATACTGCCGAGTTCCGGTTTCAGAATCAGTTTCATCCGCTTCTGAAAGGTTTCAAACAGCTTCCAGCGAACCACCGGAATGTCTAACAGCACATCTCCCGGAATTTTATAAACCTCCGTGGGTTCCGCGGCGCGAACCTGAAACAGACTGGTGGTCTCAAACAGCACGCATTCCTCTCCGAAAAAATGCCCCGCGGTCAGGGTTTCAAACACATCTTCGTCAATATATCTTTGCAACCTTCCGTGTTTGACAATGAATATGGCGGAGTTCATTTCTCTGGGAAAAATCTGTCCCTCGGAATAGGTGTAAAATCGCATTGCCTGCGCCAGTTTGTTCTGTATCGGATAGGAAACCACCTCGCCGAAAAGCCATGTTTTCTGAAGAAATTCCCGGTTTTCCTGCAAACGCCGGATATTGGCATACAGGCGGTTCTGCTTGACAAATTTGAAATACAGGCTTCGGGGCAGGCGCAGCGCCTCCACAAAATTCATGGCACGGTAAGTTCCCATCGAGGGCATCCGATACAGGCCGGTCATTTCGCCGACCAGCGCGCCCGCAGACAGGATGTTATGCACCCCGAGCTCCGTGTGAATGACTTCCACATTTCCGGTCAGAATCAGAAAAACATCTTCATTGATCACACTGTCTTTTAAGAGAATGGATTCGGGATTGAATGCCACCACCGGATTGTTGAGCAGAATCCGCAACTGGTGAATGGGCGCGGAGGGAAAGTATGATCTCAGAAATTCCAGCGCGTACTGCTGGGCATAATTCTGAGAAGTGGGAATCAGAATATCCACCATGCCGAAGGGCGCGCCCGAACCGATTTCTTTCTGTTTGTTGCTCAGATCAGACGAGGTATGCGATAAGATGATTTTCTCCGAAGTGTCGCCCTTGAAATCTTCCGCGTTTCCGTGAATCATACCGCCGCCCACATCAAGCTTTTTGATATGCACTTTGCTCAGATATTCTTTTTTGATACGCTCGAAATATGACTGAGAGATGCCGTTTTTGGTCTCAT
Organism: Desulfatirhabdium butyrativorans; assembly: GCA_022736535.1. GTDB lineage: Bacteria > Desulfobacterota > Desulfobacteria > Desulfobacterales > JAIFKL01 > JAIFKL01. The sequence goes on from DZCT01000137.1 coordinate 5,060, forward strand.
CGTCCGTAATCATTCCTTTCAGCACATCCAGCGCGACAATATCCGCAAAATGCGCGTAAGACCGGTATCCGTCTTCCCAGAGCGTGCGGAATGTCATAATGCTGGTTTCCACCGGATGGGGCGAAAAAATCGGTTTGACTTCCAGCCCGTCAATATCGTTCCACAGGTCAAAATCCAGATCATGGACTTCAAAATAGTCAAAGAGATTTTTCTCCTCTATGGACATCAGAGCGGAGAGTTTCTTTGCCACAGAAGCCCGAACCAATGCCGTGGAGTAATATTTGATGCGATGGTCTGCCCGCATGAGCGTGGTAAATCCTGCAAAATGGTCGTCATGGGCATGGGTATGAAAGATGCCCTCGATTTCATTCACGCCGATGCCCAGCGACATCAGGCTGTACAGGACATTGGGGCCCGCGTCAATCAGATAGACTTTGCCCTGAAACATCAGAATGCTCGACATGCAGGGGCGGTTCACATTCCAGCCGTCGCCTTCACCCGAATGAATCACCGCAAAATATTCCCGCTTGATATGATGAAAACCCAGCGGATACGGCGCTTCATAGCTTTCATGGGCTGCCAGATTCAGGTCCACTTCCGCGCTTTCCCCTTCATACTGAAATTCAAAGACATTCAGGCGGATACGGCGGATAAAGACGCGGTTTCGGATTTCAACAGGTTCGCTGTTGACCAGGCGGGTGTCCAACAGTTCTTCGGCAGGGCTGATTTTCCCGAAAGCAAATTTCAGTTTCAGCCGCATCATTTCATGCGCCATTCCCGACAGAATGCCGGTTTCCATGATTTCGTCTTTGGAAACCAGCCCGTAATTTCCCCGGTAAATGTACTGCATCTGCGCTTCCACCTGTTCCGACAGACCGATCAGCATGGGTTTGACGCCCGTATTGTTGGGATGATTCGGCAAAATCATGCCCTGTTTGTAGAGCATCTGCAAAACGGGAAATTCCGCAAGGTTGGCAAAATTTCCGTTCTGTATCAGCACGTCCGAAAGCAGCACCGCATTCGGTCCCGTCTCATACATGACGCCTTTTGTTTCTTTGGTGACAATAAGCCCCCGCTTCATCAGATGCTTTACGCTGTCCGCCGGGCATCCGCATAAGATGTGCAGTTGAACCTCCGGTATTTCCACCCAGAAAACGCCTGTGGCAACTTGAATTTTTCCTATTTTTGGCATCGTCATCACTCCGTTGGTTGGCAAAAATTGACAATGATTTAAAAAGATCATACAGGATTAAACAGGATTGAAATCACATTGATTTCAATCCTGTTAATCCTGTTATAACTTTCCCCTGCAGATTTCTCAGATCAACAACCGCCCCGTACTCACTGAACACCTCGCAGAATGTATCAATATTCCTGTTCCAGCAGATCATTGCACAGGACATCGGCGCGCCCGCACCTTCATTCTTTCCCCTCAACCGGAAAACGCAGTCTCGTATTTATTATACTTGGGAGGCGTACACCAGTCTTTACGCTGTGAATGAACTGTTCTTCCGGCTGTCAATCTAAGCCTTCCGGCGAACCTTCGGGAACTGACTGACTCCATAACATTCCTGCTTTTCCCTTTCCTGATCTTCACATTCCCTGATCTTCACATTCTCTGAGACTGAAAATTCAGTATAAATAGATAACAGGCTTGTGTCAATCATGAAAAAACGCTTTTCTGATTGACACACACACGGCTTTTTTCTATATACCTTTGTTAAAGGTGAGTTTTTACGCATAAAAAAAATAATATGGAAGCAGATAATGGACAAAAATATCAAAACTGCCATTTTTACGGCAGTGGAAAAAGAACCTTTTGCTCAGGCAATGAACATGAAACTGCTTGAACTGGAGCAGGGTTATTCTCTGGTGGAAATGCGCTATGAGCCGGAAAAAATGAACAACATTTATGAGCGCGCCCACGGCGGGGCTGTGTTTGCCCTGATTGACGAGGCATTTGAGACCGCAGGGCAGACAGACGGCACGATTGCCGTTGCTTTAAATGTAAATGTGACATATATTTCCAGTCCGGAACCGGAAACAATATTGCAGGCTGAAGCCCGTGAAGTCAGCCGCACCAAAAAAACAGCAGGATATGACATCAAAGTCAGGGATCAGGAAGGGCGGCTGATTGCCACCTGTCAGGCGCTGGCTTTCCGCACCGGCAAACCCGTTCCGGTTTTGCCGTAGAGACGCACAGCAGTAGAGACGCAAAATTTCGCGTCTCTGCGGCATTGAAAATCTGAAACATGAAAATAAAAAGGAATTGAATGAGTTATGTCTCAAGACAGATACCCCAAAGAAGTGCTTCTGAAAGACGGGACCGAGATTATCCTCCGTCCGGTCTGCGACGATGATCTTGAAAAATTGGTTCAGTTTTACAAAGATACGCAGCTTTCTTTCCGATGGTTTCTCAAGGAAGACCCCTGCGATCCGGATGTGGTCAGAAAATGGCTTGAAAATCAGAAAATGGGAAAATCCTTTTCCATTGTGGCGACTTATCAGGAGATGATCGTGGGAAACGCGGCAATGCTGCTGCGTCCTTACGGGGGACGGAAGCATGTGGGGCGTCTCCGCACCATGGTTGCCCGTGATTACACAAACAAACAGTTGGGAACATGGATGGTCTTTGACCTGACCAAACGGGCAATGGAAATGGGGCTTGAAAAAATTCGGTCAGACTTTGTAGTCGGCGTGGAAGACGTGGCGATCAAGGCATTCCGAAACATGGATTTTGTCGAAGAAGGTTTGCTGAGAAATTATATCCGGGATGAAAACGGGGCATATCATGATTATAAAATTATGATAAAACAACTGCACAGAGCTTGGAGCGATTTTTAAATTGAGAAGTGAGAAGTGAGAATTGAGAATTACCCCTGTCATTCCGAGTTTTATTTTTGTCATTCCGAGCGCAGCGAGGAATCTTGAGAAGTGAGAAATTGATTTTAACAAATATTTTTAAAGACTTGCAGCAAAGCGGCAAAGGGCTGTTTTCATGGTGCATCCATATCAGAAGCGTGTGGAGCGGGAGACTCGGCAGGGAAATGTGATCCTGTGTTCTTTTTGCAGCCCGGATGAAATCGCCTCCCTTTCATTCCGGGAAACATTCAGCCGATATGCCCGCTACAATCCCATTATCTCTAAAAAAGAAACCCTGATTGAAACAGCCTCGAAGCCTGACGCCAATGTGACGCTGGCATTTACGCCTGAAGGAAAAATCGTGGGCTTTGCGATGCTGGTTTATTCTGCGCCTGAAGAACGCTGGGTGCGGGTCGGCGAGCGGGTGATGATGGAAGTTTCTGTTGTCGAGGTGAGCCGGGAGTGGCGCGGCGCGGGTATCAGCAAAGCACTTCTCCGGCTTGTGAGCGATCATCCTTTAAAAGAGGACCGTATTTTGTATATGGTGGGCTATTCATGGACATGGGATCTGGACGGCGCGGGCATTGCGCCGATGACTTACAGAGATATGATGATCAATCTGTTTGCTTCCTGCGAATTCAAAATTTTTCAGACCAATGAGCCGAATATTATGATGCGGCCCGAGAACCTGTTCATGGCAAGAATCGGAGCAAATATCTCGGAGGCGGTTGCCAAGCGGTTTAAAATGGTGCGGTTTAATTTAAGCTGAAAAAATACGGCGTGTTTTTTTGCCACGAATGCACACGAATCTGAACAGAATTTCAGTGCCATTCCGGAGTGCTGAAATGAGCGCAGCGAAATTTTAGCAATGTAAAATTTCAGTGCCATTCCGGAGTGCTGAAATGAGCGCAGCGAAATTTTAGCAATGTAAAAATGCTGAAATTTCAAAAATGCTAAAATTTCATTTTAGCACTCCGGAGTCGGACGCTGTTTTTTTAAAAAATTTCGTGTATTCCATTCGTGAAACATTTGTGTTCATTTGTGGCAAAAAAAGTTAAGGAGAAAAATTACTTATGGACTTTTTTTTCAACCCGAGAGGGATCGCGGTCATCGGGGCAACTCCCGGCAAGACAAAGGGAGGAAATGTCATACTTAACAACCTGATAACCGGATTTAAAGGAAAAATTTATCCGGTGAATCCCCGGTATAAAGAAATAGAGGGACTGACCTGTTACGATTCTGTCCGCCGGGTTCCCGATCCCGCAGACCTTGCCATTGTTTTCATTCCCGCGTCAATGGTGCCGCAGGCGATTTTGGAATGCGTGGAACGTGAAATTCCCGGCGTCATCATCGAATCCGGAGGATTTGCGGAAGCCGGTGAAGAAGGGATTGTCTTGCAGGAAACGCTGAAGCAGATTGCGGAAGAAACCGGCATCCGCCTGTGGGGACCCAACTGCATGGGATTGGTGGACACGGCTCGGAGACATGTCTTTTCTTTTGCCTCTCCGACCATCTGGAACGAAAATTTTGTTCCCGGAAAAGTTTCCCTGATCGTCCAAAGCGGCATGTTGTCCGGCGTATTTCTCATTGACGCCATGACCCACGGAACGCTGGACATCAGCAAGGTCTGTTCCATCGGCAACAAGGCTGATGTGAACGAATGCGATATTCTGGAATATCTGATGAAAGACCCTGAAACGTCTGTCATAGGGCTTTATCTGGAATCCATCGCGAACGGACGGCGTTTCATGGAGATATGCCGCAAATCTGAGAAGCCGGTGGTGCTGCTCAGGGGCGGCAAGAGCGTAAAAGGCGCGAAAGCCGCGATGAGCCATACGGCAAGTCTTGCGGGAAACAATGCGGTCATCAGCGGCGCAATGGCGCAGGCAGGCGTATTGGAAGCTTCGGATTTCAAGCAGATGATGGATATATGCCGGTCTCTGGCAATGTTTCCCCCGTGTCCGGCTGATTCCCCCGCTTCCCTACGGGGAGAGGGCAGGGAAGAGGGGGGCAGAATTGCGGTGCTGACCTATAGCGGGGGCGCGGGAATTGTCAGCGCGGATTTCATTGCCGCGTCAGGACTTGAACTGTCGGAACTTTCCCCGCTGACGCTGGCGGCAATGAAGACCGTATTTCCCGACTGGATGCCGGTTTCCAATCCGGTTGATCTCTGGCCCGCGGTGGAACTGAACGGCGCGAAAAGGGCTTATGAAACAGCCGTAAGCGCGGTCTGTGCGGATCCCCATGTGGACGCCCTGTTTCTGCATGTTTTTGTGGGCGGATTTGCCCTTAAACCGGAGATTGATTCTGTTGCGAAAACGGCGCGGGATGCCGGAAAGCCGATGTTCTGTTTTCTGCTCGGGGACCGGGAGGAAACCTGGCAGTTTCAGAAACAGGCGCAACGCCTGGGCGTCGCAGTTTTTCGGGAACTGAACCGCTGCGTGGAGTGCATGAAAGCGGTTTTTGAGCAGAAAAAAATTCTTGAACGCAGAAAATTTCCTGTATCAACAGGCGCCGGCGTTCCGCTTCCTGAAAAATGGACCGAGGCGATGAAGGGGAGAAAAGGCAGTCTTGACGAGCATCTGTCCAAGCGGATTCTTTCCGCGTGCAAAATTCCGGTGGTGGAAGAGAAAATTGCCGCTTCAGTTGAAGACGCACTCTCCTGTGCTTCAACTTTCGGATTTCCGGTGGTGATGAAAGGGCTTTGGCCGGGGAAAATGCACAAAACCGAGCTGGGATTGGTGCGGCTGGGAATTTCCTCTGAAAATGCCGTGAAAACGAATTTCGAGTCTTTGAAATCCGCAATGCCGGAAAGCGGCAAGGTTCTGATTCAGAAGCAGATTCATGGCGAACTGGAACTCATCGTGGGACTGATTCGGGACCCGCAGTTCGGCGCCTGCGTGATGTGCGGACTCGGCGGTGTTCTGGCTGAAGTGCTGGAAGATGCGGTTTTCGGCGTCGCGCCTCTGAGCAAAGTTCAGGCATTGGATATGATCGGGAGATTAAAATCACAGAAACTTCTGAACGGGTTTCGGGGCGCGCAGCCCCTTGACAGGGAAATGCTTGCCCAGATTTTAATATGCGTGGGAGATTTGGGATGTATCTGTCCGCAAATTAAAGAAATTGACATCAATCCCCTGATCGTGAGCAAGGGAAAACCGACAGCGGCGGATGCGCTCGTCGTCTTAAATGGATAAGTGTAGGGTGGGCAGCTTGCTGCCCACTCTACAAGCTGGACATTCCCTGCTGATTGAAAGCTATATCAAAGGCATTGAACTGACGGGGGGCGTTATCAACTGTCTGAACCCTGATTCACCTGATTAAAGGATTCACCTGATTTCTGTTCAGCC
>DZCT01000138.1 GCA_022736535.1 Desulfatirhabdium butyrativorans
CTCCGGCATAAAACGCCTCCGTATCGTCAAAGATGTATTCCGAAACACGAAAAAAAGATTCGCCGACATTGTCATGGAAACTGCCTGCGGACTGCATAATCTGAGAGTCACTCTCAGAGTTCCCGGGCATCCGAAAAAAAGCCCGGAACAGGTATGGCACTGATTCCTTATTTCCGAAAATGTCTAATGCTTGGGCAGATCCATTTTGCCGTGACTTGTAACCGCGGTGATTTCCGGAAATTTCTCCCCGATTAAGGGAATTCTGTTTTCTGACATGATGTTTTCTCCTTTTTTAAATTACGGTTCTGTTAGTAAAAACAAGCGGTTCGTTCAACATTTCTTTATCCTGCCCCTGTCAGTCCTCTGTCGGCAGACCCGCATTGCGCCAGGCTTTGATGCCGCCTGCCAGACTGTGGACATGCCTGAATCCCTGATTCTGAAGATAACTGGCAGCAATATTTCCCCGGTATCCGATGCCGCAGTAAACGATCACTTCTTCGTCTTCGGGAATATCCGGAGGGGTTTTCAGCAATTCTGTCAGCGGAAAATGTGCGGAACCCTTGATAAAACCCGCGTCTCTCTCCGCGGCGGTACGCACATCGAAAAAGTGTTTATACCTCTTTGCTTCCACTTTCTCCGAGAGTTTTTCCGCAGAAATCTGCCACAAATGCGCGATAGGGTATCCCTCTTCCTGCCAGTTTCTGATACCGCCGTAGAGAAATCCCCATATCTTGTCGTAACCGATACGGTGGAGTTGGGTACACATTTCCGAGTAGGACTGTTCGTTGTCCACCACCAGAATCAGATCGGCATCCGGATCAATGACCATGCCGATCCAGTTGGCGGTCTGCTGGGTCAGTCCGATATTGATGCTCCCGGGAATATGAACCCCGCCGAAAGCTGCCGTATCGCGAGTATCCAGAATCACCGCGCCCTGCTCCATGCGCTGTTTTACCTGAAGCGGCGACATATCGCTGATGACCGGACAGCGATCCAGCAGCGGCGCGCCCCGCTTGTTGCTTTCGATGATATGGGTGAAACTCTTTGGCCGTTCGGGAAAACTCACCTTGAGACGTTTGCAGAAGTCATTTTCGGAAAGTTGCAGAATCGGGTTGTTCATTTTTTCAAAACCGACGGTGGAACTCGGCTTTGAACTCATTCCTTTTCCGCACAGGGATCCCTCGCCGTGAGCCGGAAAAACCTCAAGACTGTCAGGCATTCTGCCCAGTTTGTTGTAAAGGGAATTGTAAAGATTGTTCACCTGCTCGTCAATCAGTTCTGCTCCGGCAAGGTCCGGACGCCCGATATCGCCGACAAACAGGCAGTCGCCGGTGAGAACCATCCAGGGGCGGCTGCTCCGCATCGTATCTGTCACCAGAATGGACATGGCGTGCGGGGTATGCCCCGGTGTTTTCACAAATTCGAATCTGACGCTTCCCAGAGTGATTATGTCTCCTTCTCTGACCGGTTTGAAATCATAAGCCGCAGGACTTCCCTCGTAAAGATAAATATCCGCGCCGGTTCTGGATTTCAGTTCCATGTTGCCGCTCACATGGTCTGCGTGGATATGGGTTTCAAAAATATGGGTGATCTTCATGCCGTTTTTTCGGGCAAGATCAATATAATCTTTCACATCCCGTTTGGGGTCCACCACACAGGCTGCCTGTGCGCCGGGACACCCGATCAGGTAGGAAAGACATCCCATTCCCTCTACCGCGATCTGTTTGAAATACATAGTACCTCCCTCAATCATACTCAGCAATCCGGAAATTTTATCTTGTTCCCAAGCCCCGGCTTGGGAACAGGATATTTAATTTTCCATACCCGCGGTTTCATTTCCCAGCGGCAGTTTCTTGAAGCGCCCGCCGTAAATGATCGGGTCTCCTTTGTAACCCAGCGCCTCAAAGTTCAGATAATCGCTCTGCCCCACAAGGTGGGAGACATCCCGCCCCTGCGAAGCCATGAACTCGAAATCTGTTCCTTTTTCCGCGAGTTTCTTAAAGTTGACATTCCGGTTGTCCTGATGACAGCGGTTGCAGGTTTTCTCGCCTTTGAGCGCGGAATGACACTGAACGCACCCCAGGGCGTTTTTTGCCGGAATGGTTTCATGGGTCAGACCCCAGTACATGACCGTCTCGACCCATTCGTATTTCCCGCTGTAATCAAGACCCGCAGCCTTCATGCCTTTTTCAAACGCGGAGTCCCAGTCCAGCGTTTTCCAGTATCCTTCGGGACCGTACAGATGGGGGACAATCAGTATATGATTTCCGGCATCGGCCATCTGCTTTCCGCGCATGGATTTGAAAGGATAGATCCGGGATTCGGGGTCCGCAATGCCGCCGTTCGGAAAGGTCAGCCGGACAGTCTCTTCGGGATTGATCTTATCGCCGATCAGATGACGGCTGACTTTGCCGTTGTACCAGAGATATTCCGGTTTCGCGCTCTCCTTCCACTGAAATTCGCCCTTCTGCCATGAATAATCGGGCATTCCGTATTTGTCTTTCTGCACTTTCCGCTTCTTGTCCCCTGCCTTGGACCAGTCCCACCATGATTTGCTAGGCTTGCACTTGGCATAAACCGGGCTGTGGCAGGTCTGACAATGAAGATGTTCCGTATGACGGTTGAGATGATGATTCAGCAGGTTATGATCTTCATGCCCTTCTCCTGTATGAAACTTATGAGGACTGTCTGTATGACAATCCTGACAGGACCGGCTGCCTTCCGCGACCGGCAGCGAGAGGGAACGCCCGGAAATCTTGTGATTCCGTGTTTTATGGCATTCATGGCACTGAAAATCCATTCCGCCCATGTGAACATCGCAGTTCCGGGACGGATAATAAAGAATGCCGTTCATATCTCCGTGTTTGACCGCATCGCCGCCTCCGCCCTGAAAATGACAGTCCCCGCAGGTCTTCCGGCTGGGCTTGCCCACGCTCTGCGCGATTTTCTTCAAATCCAACTGAGGATAGGGCATCCCCGCTTCCGTAGGCACTTTGGCGTAAGTCAGGGTGGTGTCATGGCAGATCAGACAGTCCATCCGGGTTTTGTCGCTGAAATCGAAATTCGCATCCTTCCATCCGTATCCCGCATGGCAACTGGTGCAGCGGGGCCAGTTGGATGTCAGCGCCACGCAGAAATTGTTGATGGTGTTGGTTGCCTTGCCCATGTCAACCCGTTTTTCAGCACCGACAGTATAAGGCGAAGGACCGCGCCAGAGCCAGTGTGCGGAGGTCAGCATATCGTTTGCCGTATGGTCATGACACCTGAGACATTCCTTTGTTACCATAAGGGGATCGGGATGGTCCGGGAGTTTGACCAGCACAGAGTGATCCGGCGGATTCTTGGCATGACATCCGGTGCAGTCCGTGGGGCCTTTATTCTCTTTCTGATGGCATCCCATGCACTGCTGATGATAGGCTGCCTTGAGCCCCGGGCGTTCCGGAAATTCCGGGTCAAAGGGTTTCTGATGACAGGCAGAACACTCGGTTGTTTCCGAAGCATCCGGCTGATCCGGTTTGTAATGATGGCATTTTGTGCAGTCTTTGACAACAGCCGCATGTTTCAGGTGCATAAACCGCACCGGACCGTAAATATCCCCGATTTTAAGTCCCGGGAAACTGCTTCCGGCTGATTCCTGAGACAGAAAATCAAAGGGCGGAGATTTCAGAATCGGGCTGTCTATTATCATATAGCGATAGGGAACATCTGCCAGAGTCGGCATTTTTTCGCCCAGACGCATCTTCCGTTCAGCCGGAGACTCTTTCAAAACGGTTTTGACAAATTCCGGAACCTGACGCGCTCTTTCCATAGCGGCTTCCTGATCCACAGCTTTCCAGGGACTGCCGTCTTCAAATACTTTTTTCGGAGGCGGAGGCGGCGCTTCGGCAACTTTTGCAGGATCGGGAGCCGAAGCCAGTGCAGCCAACAGGATGAATGCCGACAGCATCAGCAGAATAAAAGTTTTTTTCATGGCTTCACCTCCCGGGGACGCGCGCTGAGTACCGGCAGAAAGGTGACAGCGACTCTGTAGAAGAAAATAATTCCTGAAATCAGCCCGGCTGTGACGGCAATTTCGCCGATGGACGGGAAATAGCTCTGCGTTGCATGGGGCGGGCTGTAACTGACGAGAAAGACATTGATCCGGTTCAGTGCGACGCCTAAGACGATCATGGCGCATGAGATGAACAGCCATCGCCGGGAACGGCGGACGCCGGGAAACAGCAGCATCACCCAGGGAACGATCACGCCGGCAATCATCTCTGTCAGAAATGCCCGGCTTTGAACCGAACCGTCAAAAAGATATGAATATGTTCCTCTGACAGCCATATCCGTAATTTTAACAGCCATATACAATCCCAAAAGGAAAACAGTGACCCGGGTGAGCGGGTTTAAAATCTGCATTTCATCCTCGAGATTAAGGGATGTTGTGGCAATAGCGGTTTCAAAAACAACCATCGGATAGCCTACGGCTATGGCAGACAGCAGAAAAAGCAGGGGCAAAATAGGGGTGTACCAGAGGGGATGAACCTTGGTGGGCGCAATCAGCATAAGGGATCCCAGCCCGGATTGGTGCATACAGGACAGCACAACGCCGGCAATAATAAACACCCACATCACCTTGTCCAGCACGCGGTTCAGGGTTCCCAGAATTTTGATTTTTTCGCCGAACCGTTCTGCTGCTGCCGGGATAAATTCGATATAAAGCACATGAAGATAAATCACCACGCACATAGCCACTTCAAAGAGAACGGAATTGGGCTGCCAGAACACGAGCGGTTTCCAGATTGCCCATGAGCGCCCGATGTCAACGAACAGTCCCACGGAGACAAAGGTGTATCCGAGCATGGCGGTAAGCAGCGCGGGGCGGGTAACTGCCTCGTAATGATGTCGTCCGAAAATATGCGCGAGTGCCGCGGTGGTAAATCCTCCGGCTGCCAATGCAACGCCTGTGGCAACATCAATGCCGATCCACAGTCCCCAGGGGTGGCTCTGTTTCAGGTTGGTGACTGCTGCCAGCCCGCCGGCAAATCGGGCTGCAATGAAAATCGCCGCGATGCCCATCAGCGCGGTCAATACCAAAACGCCGGGTGTCCAGAAAGGTGCGGCAATCGGCGCGGGTCTTGCGTGTTCGCTCATTGTCATACCTCCTTTTCCGTTTGAATCTGAGACGGTTTTCCGCTCATCTGTTGCGGGTTGAAAAAGCGCATGGCACCGGCAAGAATGCCGAACAGAGTAATCGGTGCCCACATATAGGCAAAAATACTGTGCTGAATGGTCTCGGTAAGATGCGGGATTTCCTTTTCCGGCAGAGGATACAGCCCGAGTTTTTCAAACGGAACTTTTGAAATATACAGCCATGATGTGCCGCCGACCTCGTGTTCTCCGTAAACCTTCTGCACATACTCCAGAGGAGCCTCGCTTATTCTCTGATGAGCAATCTTCAGCAATTCGCTCCGTGTGCCGAAGGTGAGGGCTTCCACGGGGCATATAGCCGCGCATCCGGGCAATCCTCCCTGTTTTGAAATGTTTTCAAAACAAAAGGTGCATTTGCGGACTCTGGGCGTCAGGGGATCACTGAACTCATAAGCCGGGATTTGAAAGGGGCAGGCTATCATACAGTAGCGGCATCCGATACACCGGGAAGGGTTATATGTTACTGCTCCGTTTTCCTGTTTTTTCAACGCGCCGGTGATACATGCCGACGCGCAGGCAGGATGCAGGCAGTGCATACACTGAACTTTGATATATGCGGGAACCGGCTGACCGCGTTCATCCGCCCTGCTTGAAAAATAACGGTTCACCACGGTAAATGCAGCCTCATCCGGTCTCCGGTTTCTGTCGAAAACCGTCATATCCTCAAAAGAGGTTTGAGCCGGGGGCAGGGCATTCACTTTGCTGCATGCCATTTCACACTTCCGGCATCCGATACAGCGCCCCACGTCCGCCAGACATCCGTAATCATCATCCGAAGTGTTTTCAGCCGCAGCCGCTCGGGATCCGATTGCCGAAAGCCCCCCTGCCGCTCCCATTATCTTGAATAAACTCCTCCGGGTTATTTGCATATTTCAGACCTCCTTGGTTAAAAAATAAGACAGGCAGAGCGCAGATCAGGCAGCTTTAAAGAACATATCGCCGCGCTCTGCCCGCCCTGCGAACAGTTTGTCATGCCGGGCTTCACAAGGCTTTCATAATTATAGGAACAATATCCGACCATCCCAGGGGCATAAAATGAAGCCCCTGAACCATCGGCTTGATTTCCCGAATCAGTTTAAGTGTAATTTCAACTGCTTTTTTCTTGCGGTCTTCTTTGGACACACTGCCCATTTCTTTGATAATCCAGTCCGGAACATTGACCCCGGAGACATTTTCATTCATAAACTTTCCCATCTGCGGGGATTTGACAATCACAATACCGTACTGAATCGGAACGCCGAATTTCTCGGTTTTCTTTGTCATCCGTTCAAAAACAGCGGGATCATAAACTGCCTGAGTCTGAAAAAACTCTGCGCCGGCTTCGATTTTTTTCTCCATTTTGAGCAGTTGCAGATCGAGCGGCTCGAAATTCGGATTCACCACCGCGCCCAGCGCGAGATTCGTTGACTGCGTGAGCGCATTGCCCATCATGTCGCGGCCCTCATTGAGACCTTTGGCAATTTTGAGCAACTGCACCGAGTCAATATCAAACACGCTTTTGGCGGATTTGTGGTCGCCGAGACTGGTATAATCGCCGGTCAGGCAAAGCACATTGTCAATGCCCAGCGAACACGCGCCCAGCAGATCGGACTGCAAAGCAATTCGGTTTCTGTCCCGGCAGGTCATCTGATAGACCGGCTCGAATCCGCGTTCTTTGAGTCTGACCGATGCGGCAAGTGATCCGAGCCGCATCACCGCGCTCTGATTGTCGGTCACATTGATGGCATGAACATGTCCCCGGACCATTTCCGCTTCCTGCGCGCACTGGGGAACTGCGCCTCCGTCTTTGCTCCGCAGACAGCCTTTGACGGGACCCACTTCGCTGGTGATGACAAACTCGCCTTTATCGAACAATTCTGTCAGTTTCATTCCACTCTCCTTTCTTTGATATTGAGTCTGCGGGGTTTTGCCATCTTGCTGTAATCTTTGGGGGCCATAAAGCGGCGCAGTTTGTCCGATTCGCCGAGAGCGATCATGCGGTTGTAAATCAGAATCCATGCACAGTCGCGTTCGGAATCCACTTCGCATTTGCCGTTCTGCGCGCCGCCGCAGGGACCGTTGAGCAGGCTTTTGGCGCATTTGGTCACCGGACATATTCCACCGGTTTCATTCAGAATACATTCGCCGCATTCCTGACACTGCTCAATTGCCAGCTCTCCCATGATCAGCGTGTCTATGTGTCCCACCGAATCTAATCCCACTTTTACGGGAATCGTCAGACCGTAATTTTCAAGCACCTGCCGGGTGATCTGAACCGCGCCGCCGCATCCCAGAACCAGCACCGCCTGCGCTGATTTCAGCTTGTCCATAAGCGGATCCAGCGCGGCTTTGGTTTTGTCCACATAGCAGGTACGCTCCGGAGACAGGGCAAATACCACGTTTTTGCTGTTTTCTTTTAATTTTTCAACCATTTGACTGACCTGATCGCTGCCGCCGGTCATGCAGACTTTGGCGCAGCCGTCACAGCCGATAACTGCCACTTTTTCATAGCCCTTCAGCGCATGGCTGATTTCTTCAAAGGGCTTGGGAGTTGTTCCGATCATTTCTGCCTCTCTTTTTTTGTAATAAGTTGTTTATTAGACATTTTCAGAAATAAAAAAGGTTCTCGCGTCTATTCTTAGCTTTGGCGCGGAGGGCGCAAAGGAAGAAAGAGAGAAAGCATCCGTTCTGCGATTTCCGGCGGCTTCGCGCTCTTTGCGCCCAGACTGAGAATAGATGCGGGAGATTCGCCGCTTATTTCTGAAAATGTTTATTTTTTCTGCAAACAGATACGGTAAAAAGTGCTTTGTTCCTCAATTTCCGTCACCTGATACTGAAATCGGTTCAGCACCCGGAACAGTTCTGCCCGGGTATCTGAATCATTCCCGAATATTTCAAGTATCTCACCGGGTTTTATCTTTCTGAAAGCCTGCGTGACTTTCAGAAACGTGAAGGGAGCGACTTCACCCCGAATATCCAGATGATAAGATGCTTCGCTTTGCTGAGAATGACATCGCAACCCCTGCATGTCACCCTGAACGCAACGAAGGGTCTCAGTGTCAGACAGAGATTCTTCGCTACGCTCAGAATGACAGCCGCTTTGCTGAGAATGACATATATGTTTCTGCATATAAAGCCCCCTGTCTGTATATTGGAGAATGCAAGCTTTGTGCCAGCCCTTCGGGCAGGTGAGGGGTTCGAGGTTCGAGGTTCGAGGTCGGAGGCTTCAGCCCGCACCCCGAACCTCTGACCCCTTACCCCGAACCTGTAAAAAAACATTTACACCTGTAAACCTGTTTACACTTGACAACTGTAAAGGCTTTACATATTGTAAGCCTTATGTCTGAAAACGATTTCAGCCAATATTGGAAAACCATTTTTGAAACCGTGGCAGACGGTCTGATGGTCGTGGATACCGAAGGCATCATTGTTTCCGTAAACAGCGCGATGGAAAGCCTCACCGGCTTCACCCGGGCGGAACTCATAGGACAGTCCTGCGAGATACTGGGCTGCGATGTCTGCGCCGGCGAAAGGCGCGAAGGCATGGACAAGCATTGCGCGCTGTTAAAGGAGGAGCGCATCAGGCTGGCAAGATGCACCTTGCGGAAAAAAGACGGAACCCCGCTGTATGCCGTCAAAAAGGCCTCGGTGCTGAAAGACGGCGCCGGACAGGTCATCGGCGGCGTGGAAACCCTCAATGATCTGAGCGAAATCATGAATCGGGAAAAGCTGATTTCAAATTTGCGCCGGGAACTCAGCGCTCAAAACAGTTTTCACGGGATGATCGGCGAATCGCCGGTCATGCGGCAGTTGTATGATCTGATTCCCGGTGCCGCGGGCTCAGACGCGCCGATTGTGATTTACGGGGAAAGCGGCACCGGAAAAGAACTGGCGGCAGGCGCGGTTCACCGGCTCGGCGTCCGGCGCAAAGGACCTTTTATCAAAGTCAACTGCGCCGCGCTCAATGAATCGCTTCTGGAAAGCGAACTCTTCGGGCATGTCAAAGGCGCGTTTACCGGCGCGGCTCATACCCGGATCGGACGCTTTGAAGCCGCGAATCACGGGGATATTTTTTTAGATGAAATCGGGGATATGCCGGCTTCGGTTCAGGTGAAACTGCTGCGGGTTCTGCAGGAAAAAGAAATCGAGCGGGTCGGGGATCACAGACCTGTTTCTACGGATGTCCGCATCATTTCGGCAAGCAACAAAGACCTGATGAAACTTGTGGAAGCGGGGCGTTTTCGTGAGGACCTGTATTACCGCATCAGTGTGATTCCGCTCTGCATTCCGCCCCTGCGGGAAAGGCGAGAGGATATTCCTTTGCTCATCAACGCATTTATCAGCCGGATACGGCTGAAGACGGAAAAAAACATTTTCGGCATGACGCAGGCGGCTTACGAACTGCTGAATGACTGCTTATGGCCCGGAAATGTGCGCGAACTGATGAATGTCATTGAATACGCTTTTGTACGGTGTCCCGGCGGGGACATTCTGCCGGAACATCTTCCGCCGTCTCTGACGGCAAATCCGTTGAGAGCAGAGTCCCGCGCGGCTGCTGAAATACGTCCTGCCGACAGGAAACAGCCGCCTGATATGTCTCAGCATCCGGAGACAGATGAAGAAGAACGGCAGCAGTTGGCAGATGCGCTGGCGGCAGCCCGCGGAAACAAGTCGCAGGCTGCACGGATGCTCGGCATCAGCAGGGTTTCACTGTATAAGCGGATTAGGAAATTGAGAATTTAAGGCATTGTCATTTCGAGCGAAGCGAGAAAGCTTAAATAGGGGGTTCGGGGTCAGAGGTTCGGGGTCAGAGGTTTCCCCCCTTGTACCTTCGAGCCCCTGCGGCATATCCTCGGTTGTGTTGCGGCTCATGTGCACCAGACCGGCTTTTTCCGTAGAATCAGAGATTCGGAAATGTCATTCCGAGCCGCAGTTCTGATACCAATTCGCTGTCAAAAACGGCGTTTTCTGTGTCTGTTCTTAGTCGGGGCGCTTTTCAGGCGCCCGGCTAAGAACAGGCAGCAATTTAAGCGATTTGAACCTGTTCTCAGCCCGGGCGCTTTACGGTCTGGTCTGATCTTAGCCGGGCCGATTTTTGAAAGCGAATTGGTATTATATGACCTCGGACAAAATAAAAGTACCGTCAAATCTCTTACAGCATTTCACTGGATTAATTAGTTTTTGATAGCGAATTGGTATCAAACCTGATTCTGCATTCGTTTTTTATTTTATCAAGCGCCTTCGGAAAAGTGATCCTCAGCGGAACAAAACGGTCGCCCCTGCCCGGCTGATAGTCATAGCCGTCGGCCGAGTCCGAGACACAGTTGCTGTCATAGTCTCCCGCACCGACAAAGACGTATTTTGGCTCTGTCTCCTCCGTGCTGTCTTCATAATCTGTCCCGAAAAGCGTTGTGAAGCCGTTGCTGTTGTCCGAATCAATATCCAGATCAAGGTCCGAAACAGTGAAGGTGAGCGTTCTGCTGCATATTTCCGTACCCTGTTCCGTGACATGAGTGAATTTCAGCCCGCCTTCGCCGGTTTTCACACCTTCGACATAGAATACTTCCGGAAAATCTGTTTTGCTGCAAGTTGCAGGCAGAGATACCTGACCTCCGGATTTACCCGGCGATTTCCATACTGTTATGACACCTTCCCCCTGCCTGTCAACTATAAATCTGTCTTTATCCGACGCATCGTCCGGAAGTCCCGCTTTCACCCGAACCGTATCTGTTTCCCCGGGCACCGAATCATCCGCTGTATCCTTTATGCCGTCAGCATCGGTATCGTTCCCGTTGACAAGAACATTCTCCTGACTGAGAGACATCGGCCGCATTTTTATCGGGATAAACCGAGACTGTTCCTTTCCGGATGAAAAAAAACAGTCGGTTTCCGGGATCGGGAAGGTGTGAGGAATGTTCCCACGCAGAAGCGTGGGAACAGGAGGAGGACAAAAGGACAGGCAGAAAATAACGACAGGATTTCAGTAAAGAGCACTGACAATTTTCCATGTTCCGCCGAAACGTGAGAAATGCAGCGGAATGCTGTAAGTATTCTTCCATGCGGTCAGCTTCTGCTCCTCTGTCATACCTTCACTGACAG
>DZCT01000139.1 GCA_022736535.1 Desulfatirhabdium butyrativorans
GAAACAATGTCTGAACCGGGATTTGCGGGATTGTCAGGATTGACAGGATTTCTGAAATTCCCAAAATCCTGAAAATCCCCAAAATCCCCGTTCAGACATCTGCACCTACTCCGCCAGCATCCGCAGCACGGTGAGCAGTTCCGCAAATCCGATTTTTCCGTCGCCGTCGGTGTCCGCACAGCGCGCAGGCGCATCTGCTTCACCGGAAACAGCCCGTAGCCCGTAGCCCGTAGTTTGGGGTGAGGAACGAACCCCAACACCCAAAAAAAATCGACATTTTAATTATCCCAAAATACAATATCCTGTTTTTGTTGGGGTTCGTTTCACTCACCCCAACCTACGAGCTTGTGGCACGCTTTTTTTAAAAAGGGTTAAAAAAACAGCCTCCGCAGCCGGAGCAACTGTCTGAACCCTGATTAAAGGATTACAGGATTTTCATGATTTCTGTTCTGCCTGTACCCGAAGTTTCTCTTAAAATCCGGCAGCCCGGGACGGCTGAACAGGAATCATGAAAATCCTCTAATCAGGCGAATCAGGGTTCAGACAACGGCTCCGGAAACAAAAACGCCGGACGCTCTCCTTATATTGCAAAGGCGGAGAACGACCGGCGTAAGACAGGCATGGGGCTTGAGCGGTTTTTACAAAGTGAGGGCGCGGTTCGGGTGAATGAATGAAAGTGGCTGATTTTTATGGAAAAGTCAAGCATTTTTTAAAAAAAATCTGCGGAGTCTGCGGGACAGCCTGTGTTCCGTGACGGGATATTTGTCTGCGGGATGTTTTCCGATAAATTCTGCTCTGAAGTCTGCGGCATGACACCCCTCCGGGATAAATAAAAAAACATCCGGACGGAAGCATTACCGACCAGAATGACTTAGTCATAAACTGCCTGAACAGCTTTGTCAAGTGTTTTTTTCACATCCGAATAAAAATTTCTCAGGAATCCGGAGTTTTTTCTGACCGTCCGTAATCCGTATCCTTTATTTCACGGTTCATGACAGCCCGCAAGGGCAGAAACTCCCTCTTTTCAAAGTAAAATTACCCTTGGATCAGAACCTTATGATTTATATGAATATTTCATTTTCGTTGTAGTTGTAGGTTGGGGTGAGGCACGAACCCCGACATTATAAAAAATATAAAATATAATATCCTTTTTTTGTTGGGGTTCGTTCCTCACCCCAACCTACACCCTGTTGCAAAGGCGGAGAACGTCCGGCGTAAGACAGCCTGATCACCCGCCGAGATAGGCTTTCTTCACTTCCTCATTGTCGAGAAGCTCGCCGGAAGTTCCTGACAGCACAAGATTGCCGGTTTCCAGCACATATCCCCGCTGCGCAAACTGAAGCGCAAGCCGGGCGTTCTGCTCCACCAGCAGAATGGCGGTTCCTTCCTGATTGATTTCCCGGAGCGCATCGAATACGTTCATCATCATCAGCGGCGCAAGTCCCATGGAAGGCTCATCCAAAAGCATGATTTTCCGACCGCTTATAAACGCCCTGCCGATAGCCAGCATCTGCTGTTCCCCGCCGCTCAGGGTGCCGGATTTCTGCTCCCGCCGCTCTTCCAATCTCGGAAAAATCAGAAAGACCCGTTTAATATCCTGTTCAATTTTATCCCGATCTTTTCTGGCAAAAGCCGCGAGCCTGAGATTTTCCATCACCGTGAGATTCCCGAAGAGCCGCCTGCCTTCCGGCACATGGGAGATGCCGAGATCGCTCACAATTTTGTCCGGCGGATATTTGAGCAGATTCTTGCCCATATAAGTCATTTCGGTTCCGGCTTCCGCAGGTATCAGACGGGAAATTGCCCGCAGCGTGGTGCTTTTGCCCGCGCCGTTTGCGCCGATGATACAGACGATTTCCCCTTCCGCGATCTGAAAGCTGAGACCGTGAAGGGCTTTGATTTTTCCGTAAGAAACTCGCAGGTTTTTTACTGACAGCATTAAGCGATGATCTCCTTGCCCAGATAGGCTTCAATCACTCTGGGATCCTGTTTGATTTGTTCGGGCGGCCCCTCGGCAATGACTTCTCCGAAAACCAGCGTCTGTATTTTCTCGCAAAGCTCCATGACCATCCGCAGGCGATGTTCGATGAGAAAAATGGCAAGCCCCAGTTCCTCGCGCACCCGGCGGATGATGTCCATCATCTGACGCAGTTCTTCGGGGTTCATGCCTGCGGTCGGCTCGTCAAGGAACAATATCTTGGGTTCGGTTGCCAAAGCCCGCGCCATCTCGACGCGGCGCTGCGCGCCGTAGGGCAGGTTGACGACCGCCTGATCCGCAAACGCATCCGCGCCCATCATTTTCAGGAGGCGATAAGCTTTTGCTTCAATTTCAGCTTCTTCTCTGTGACGTTTGCGCGTGCCGAAAAACGCGCCGAGCAGTCCGTAAGTGATTTTGGAATACTGCGCGAGTTTTACATGCTCAAGCACGCTGATATGCCGCCAGAGACGGAGATTCTGAAATGTTCTGCCAAGCCCTTTTGAGGCAATCTGATGGGGCTGAAGTCCGACAATATCTTCATTTTCCAAAAAAATTTTACCCTCTGTGGGGCGGTGGATTCCCGTAATCAGATTGAAGACGGTTGTTTTGCCTGCGCCGTTGGGTCCTATGAGTCCTATGACCTGTCCGGGTTCGATGTTCAGACGGTAGTTGTAAACAGCCCGCAAGCCCCCGAAGTAGTGCGTCATGTTTTCGATCTGAAGTAATGGCATCGGTATCTGGTCCTTAAACATAATGCTGAAATTGCAGGTAGTGGTATAGAAGAGGTGATCGCAGGGTGTCATTCTGAGTGTAGCGAAGAATCC
Source organism: Desulfatirhabdium butyrativorans (assembly GCA_022736535.1). Classification (GTDB taxonomy): domain Bacteria; phylum Desulfobacterota; class Desulfobacteria; order Desulfobacterales; family JAIFKL01; genus JAIFKL01. The sequence goes on from DZCT01000139.1 coordinate 2,803, forward strand.
TGTTTTTTATAATACTCTGTTATAATAAGAGATTATTCGCTGCGCTCAGAATGACAGGGACAGAGTTTGTCACCTCTTCTACACCACCACCTAGAAGAGGTGATCGCAGGGTGTCATTCTGAGCGTAGCGAAGAATCCTGTTTTAGTGGTGATGCAAAAGCAGTGATGTGTCATTCTGAGCGCGGCGAAGAATCTCTTTCCGACGACGATGAGACCCTTCGCTCCGCTCAGGGTGACATTTCCGAATCACTGCTTTTGCACCACTACCCCCATTTTTTTATAATACACTGTTATAATAAGAGATTTTTCGCTGCGCTCAGAATGACAGGGACAGTGTTCATAACCTCTTCTATACCACTGACAATTTTTGAAAACTTGTCAATTTTTTTATAGGGAAATATAATTATCATATTTATCAGCTAAAATCCAGCATTATTTTTTAATAGGCGTGAGGTCTTTGACGGCGAGGCTTTGCGGTCAGAGGGAAAAGGAGTACTGCTCTCGTCAATGAACAATATCTTGGGTTCGCTCAGAACGGCGCTTCCGAGTGTCCCTTTCGGATCACTCGTTTCTCCGCACCTGTGTTATGCCGGTTTGTTTTGCTGAAGTCAATTCTGATCTCTAATCCTGCGCTTGTCATATTGCTGAGAGACGGTATCCGGCGGAGAGCATCCTGCACCTGAGTCAATGTTTGAGAATCCGGGCTGTTGTTTTTGACGTAAAGAAAGATTTGCAGAGCAGATTCCTCTGTCATTACTGCTTGAAAATCAAGCAGATTCGGAATCGGAAAAAGAGCTTCGTCCAAATCTGCCATGCTCAGAATATCTGCTCCTATTTGGCCCCTGTTGTCAAGCCGTCCCTGCACCCGTTCCAATCGTTTTAAAACAGTTCCGCAATGACAGGGTTCAGGCAGAAATCGTGCTATATCTCCGGTTCGATAACGAATCAGGGGCATTCCGTTTCGCGTCAGCGTGGTGAAGACAATTTCAGCTAATTCACCGTCCGGCTTTGCTTCGCCGGTATCCGGATCAATGACTTCAACATGCAAATCCGCTTCCCGGAGATGGAGGGGGGGGAGAGGTAAGAGGTGAGGGGATAGAGACATCTTCTCACCTCTGACCCCGAACCTCGAACCCCTCACCCCATATCCAACCCCACACTCAACCCCGCCGCCTAATCCCATTTCGGTCATGCCGTAATGGTTGAATACCTGACAACCCCATATCTTCTCCAACGCCGAGACAATGGCAATAGGCACATAATCGGTAGTCAATATGACATTCCTGATGATGCCCCGCGGGATATGCTGTGTTCGGGCAAGCCGCAGCACCTGTGTCGGAATGCCGATAAGACATGCAGGCTGCTGACTCTTTATTTCCTCAGCAGTTCGTGCGGGGTCCCGAACAGGTCCGTGAATCAGCCCTTTGACTTGTATGCGTTCCAGCCCTTTGGCAATCAGGTCGCCTACGCTGTTGGGTTTTTCTCCGGGGAGCAGAATCAGAACTTTCTCTCCGGCGTGAACAAAGTCGGACATAGCATGAGCAAAGAAGTCAATGCTCAGTTCCAAATCCTGACGGGTAAAATACAGGCGTTTGGGATTGCCTGTAGTACCGGAAGTCTGAAGTGTAACTACGCGTTGAATCTCGTCCTGAGATACACAAAGGAATTGCAGGCTGTTATCGCGTATATCCTGTGAAGTGGTAAACGGAAAGTCGGATAAGTCTTCGAGTGTGGCGATCTGTTTGCCTGAAAATCCTTTCAGATGCCGGCAGTAAAAGGGGCTTTTCTCACGACAAAAATCAATAATTTCCCTTAATTTTACCAATTGGTAGGCATCAATTGCCTCACGGGTCAAGGGCTGAGATGTTTTATTGATTTTGGAATGAATCCATTTCGCTAATTTTATCATTGTTTATAATATGTTATAGAAAGAACAAGTTTCTCGCAAAGGACGCAGAGAGCGCAACGAGTTATATGTACAGTCATTTCGAGCGAAGCGAGAAATCTTTTTCTTCTTTGCGTCCTTTGCGCCTTTGCGAGAAAAAATATTTCCGATATGTCAGGGAGTAAGTTTCTCGCAAAGGACGCAGAGAGCGCAACGAGTTATATGTACAGTCATTTCGAGCGAAGCGAGAAATCTTTTTCTTCTTTGCATCCTTTGCGCCTTTGCGAGAAACTTTTTAAAATTTCAGACGATAAAGCGATTTTCCGCCGGCACTGGTGAGATTATAAATGCAGAAAGGAATCAGTTTTCCTTCGGGAGATACGACATGAATACAGCAATCTCTCAGGCGTTCTGTGTCAAGGTTCCAAGCATCTTGAAAAGCCATAGCTGAAACGGCAAAACCGTATTGTCTCGCACGAGTCAGAAAGGCGTCCAAATCATCTGTTTTCTCACAGCATTGTTTTTCTGAGATTGTCGGAAACGCCCATTGCCGGGCAACCGTTGATATGGCTTGTATCGCTCCTTCCTCAGCCTTTTCAATATGCTGAGAAATTCGGGAACTCTCGTCGCACCGGCAAGCAGTCTGAGTCAATTGCGTGAGTGCTTTCAGATTTCCGTCCGGCATGAGAATAAAATTTCCGTGAAAGGAACATCGGGCATTCTCGCATCCCGGGGGGCGGAAATTTTCTGTCCTGACCATGCCGTGGGTCTGCTGTTCTAAGGCAGTCATAATTTCGGGCAAAGTGATGCGGTCTTTATTCAAGGGCGGATTCGGGTATCTCCCGAAATAACTGACCGGCTGAAAATGAACGCCTCTCACCGTCGGCGCAAATTTCAGCCCGAATCGGAGAATATCGCCGATATTGTGCAGATTCACTTTCGGCATAAGGGTCGGAACTAATACTACACCAATGTCGTTTTCTGTACAGTGTTCAATCGCCGCCTGTTTTACTTCAAACAGCGGCTTTCCTCGGAGTGGAATATAAATGTCATCGTTTGTGCCGTCAAATTGAAGAAAGACCGAAGATAGTCCCGCTTCTTTGAGTCTGCGGGCGTAGTCTTTTTCTGTTGCCAGCCGGATGCCGTTGGTATTGAGTTGAATGAAAGAAAAGCCTATTTCTCTGCCGATTTCAATAATCATCGGCAAGTCATCCCGAACTGTAGGTTCTCCGCCGGACAACTGAATATTGCAGAATCCGCAGGCATTCATGACTCGCTCATACCATGTTCGGATAAGCTTTAAATCCGGGTCCGGCGGGACCACACTCCCTGCCGAGGCAAAACAGACCGGACAGTTCAGATTACAACGCATTGTAATTTCAAGCAATGCCGTACAGGTATGCTGGCGATGTTCCGGACATAAACCGCAGTCAAAGGGACATCCCTGAGACATTTCAGCATAACAAAGCGAAGGACTTGTGGGAATTTTGGGCCTTACCCATGTTTCAAAATCGGGTTTTCCTCTCCAGAGAACGGTCTGAAATTTTCCATGACTATCACAATGTTTGACGAGAAAAACCGCATCGCCTTCTTTTATATAGTATGCCGGAATTCTGCTCAGGCATTCGGGACAAAGACTCTGAGTTTGGGAGAGCATTGGCATCATTCTTTAACCTACTGTCTCAATTTCATTTTCCGTCAATATCGTCATAACCTGTATATATGTTTCTGCCAAAATATTGGCGCATCGGCTCATATCCGGTTTCTGATCCGGCGCGTCTTTCAGAATATCTCTGCAAGTCATTCCGCCGTATTCCGCGCCGATATGCTCCCGGAACCATTCTGTCAGTTCTGAAATCATCAGATTGAGCCGGTCATGTTCGGCTTCTTCGTCTCTGCCTTTGCCTGCATGAAAAGCAATCAGACACGCGCCGCCGGTCAGAACGCCGCATACTTCGCCGCTGTGTCCGAGTCCGTTGCACAAGCCGGCAATGGCTCTGAGCAATTCAGGATTTTCTTTATTCTGCGCTTCCAATGCCAGCAAAATCAGAATCTGGCTGCAACAATAACCCTTCTGAGCCAAAGGAAGCATCTGGAAAAGAATGTCATTCCGCGTCATTTGTCTCCTTTCGGATAGGTTCGGGGTGAGAGGAAAGAGGTTCGGGGTAATCCCCTGACCCCTGACCTCGAAGCACTTTCCTCGCTATCATCAGGTAATAGCCCGGCTTTGTACATATTCCGGGCAGGGAAATTTCCTCGAACACTAACTTTGCTGCTAATTCTTTTAAATACCGGGAGTGATCTTCCCAGAGCAATATCTCAAATCCGGCTTCCTGAATCCGTCTTTTTGTCTCTTGTTGGGATACGGCGCCGTTCAGACAGGAAAGCGTCTGATCTTCCTGAATCTCGATTTTACCGCACGGAATCCCAATATCTCGTAAGTACATGTCCGTAATGATGAGCCATCCTTTCAGCATAAGAACTCGATATAATTCTTTTAATGTCTGCTGAACCGGATTTGTCAGGGAGAGGACGCACTCGCATATTACGGCATTCAGGCTTTCATTCCTACAAGGCAGTGCTTGTGCTGTGGCTTGAAATATCGGCAGATTCGGATGATGCGCTTTAGCTTCTGTTAAAAAAGAGGCTGATCGCTCTGCCCCGAAAGTCTTGAAGTGATACTTCTCTATGAGATATTTGACGGTTGCGCCCAAACCGCATCCCAAATCGAGAATTTTTGCGCCTTCGGAAAGATTACACGCTGCGATTGCCCGATCTGTCAGAACAAATCCCCCGGGCCGGAGCGTCGTTCCGGTGACGGCACGGATTCGGGAATCTTCATAAAGCCATCGCGTCATTTATCTTCCAGAATCTTTTCTACTTCTGCCATTTTGCCCCTTGCCAGTGATTCGGGAATCAGCACCAGCCCGCATATCTCGCATTTCGGCAGTTCAATGGTGAACTGACTCCCCATATAGGCAATGTCCACCTTTGCGGGTTTTAATGCAGCGCCGCATTTGGCGCAGTTCCACTCTTCAAGCAAAGATGCCTCATAATATTGACTCATCTTTTCCCCTCGGCAATCGTCATACGGTGGCAGTAGGCATTATGAATCACAAATACGCTGTCGGATACGGAATATTCCGCCCAGTAAGTAACATTGACCGGCTGATAAGCCGCAAGCCAATGGCCTGTTTTGGAATTGTAGAAGCGATTTCCGCTCTCTTCTGCATATCGGATCACTTTCTGAATATCCGATTTGAGAATCCGCCGCTCATCCATCTGCTTCTCAACTTCTGGAGCGATATTCAGCATCAGGTCTTCATGGTCTGCCATATCCGAGACATTCTCCTTCCAAAGTATTTGACATAAATGCTCTTTCAATCTTGCTCTGTTTTCGTGTCGCTGAGAATAGGTGGGCGGTTTTTGACTCGCGGGATCAGCATCATCAGAAGGAAAAAGAATATCTAAGAGATGAAGCGTCCGCTTTCCCGCAGAAGACAAGGCATCCCGGCACATCGCACAATAAGCAACGAAATCGGATTCACTTTCTTCAGCCCGTCTTTGAATCACTGCCTTTGCCAACGCAGGATTAGCGTTGGACATCAGTCCCCCGTAACCGCAGCAAGTCGTCTGTTCTCCGCTGTATTTCAATTCTTCGATTTTATACCCTGCATTTTTTAACAGAGAGCGAACCGTCTCTCGAATTTGGGGTTCATGTCGTGTAGTACAGGGATCATGCAGAGCAAGACATCCTTTATCTGCATCCGACAAAGAAAAGGCGTAGTATTTCTCCAATATCTCCCACAGGGATATGATGTTAATGTGAGATAAACTGCGCTTAAAAATGCTGTAACAGGTGGAGCAGACAAGAATCATCTTCGGTCTGCCCAATGCCTCCCACTGAGCCTCCAATGTCTCAAGACCGGCTTGAAATATTTCCTCACGGGCAGCCCAGTCCGCAGGCGCGCCGCAACATCTTAGCATCAGCCCCACGCCGCCCTTTAAATGACTTCGCAGAAAATCATAGACTGTTTCTACATGCCCCGGTGAAGACGCGCTCAACTGGCATCCGGGAAAAAAGAGATATTCGCTTTTCTCATGTCCCGGCTCATGCTTTGACAGGGCAAATTTCTCACCGTTGGAAAACGCCATGTCTCTGAGCGCAAATTCATGGGCAGAGGGCGGCATTTTACCCCGTTTCACCATACTTGTCCGGGCATTTCGGCAAACATCCGCCATTGAAAAGTCATTGGGGCATATCACTTCACATAAACCGCACAGACTGCATGAATTGACCAGCGTATTTCCTTTGCGCTCACCCATGACGATGGATTCATTATTGTATATCTCACGGGCATATTTTTTCGGATAACCTTTGAAATGTTCGAGATAGAGACAGGCTTTGACGCATTCGAGACATTGACATTGCAGACATCGTTCGGCTTCCTGAATTGCTTCTTCCGGAGTATAGCCACTTTCAGGATGAGACATGGGAGTAAGCGGCAGCGGAGCAATATTTTCTATGGAAGTAAAGAGACGGGTTTTGTATGGTCCTTCTTTTTCCCGCCCCGCGGTCAGCGAGACTTTCTGTATCTGCCGATCTATGGTGACAGCGGCTTTCCGTCCTTCCAGCGCTTCGTTTATAGGTGAAACAAGCCATGTCATTTCGAGCGGAGCGAGAAATCTTTCATTTTCCGGCGGAGCGTAAACCGCATCAAATTCTTTTGAACCGGGGTTTGCTTTAAAAAATCCCATGTCTTTTTCTGCATTCAGATGAATCTGCGCGCCGAGTTTTTCTAATACAGAAAATTCTTTTTCAATGACTTCTTTCGGCAAAAGGCTTTCCGGCAAATCCCAGAGCGATTCTCCCAGCCGGTTCTGCTCGGTGAAGATGTGTATTTTATATCCTTTACGAATCAAGTCCCATGCTGCGGTCAGGCTGCGGAGTCCCCCGCTGAGGATGGCAATTTTTTGTGTTTTGGAGGGCAGAAAAGATATTTTAGGCAGTAGTGATACTTTTTGAACACAACATCGCTCTAATGCAGAAATGGCTACCGGGTCTCCAGCTTCTCTCCGTTTGCAGTGATTTTCGCAAGGATGATCGCAAATCCGCCCTAGAATACCGGCAAAAGGCATGGTTTTATTCAGGGTCTTGCGGGCATCTTCCCATTTGCCCTGTTTTATCTGCCATATCAATGTTCTCACATCCACATGAATGGGACAGGCAGCCACGCAATATGCCGGCTGCTCCTGAATACATTTGTCTTCTGTTTCCCGGAGTTCTTTTTGCTCCATATTTTTAAATTCTTTCTCAGCGGTTTTCCGGAGTTTGTTTGCCACAGACCCACACAGACAGACACAGACAAAAAAATTCATAAATTTTTATCCGTTCTCGTTCTGTCTGTCTGTGTCTGTCTGTGTGGGTCTGTGGCTGAAAAATACATTTGTCTTCTGTTTCCCGGAGTTTGTTTGCCACAGACCCACACAGACAGACACAGACAAAAAAATTCATAAATTTTTATCCGTTCTCGGTCTGTCTGTGTATGTCTGCGTGGGTCTGCGGCTGAAAACATTGTAGGGTGGGCATGACAATGCCCACCACTATATATAGCTCAGGTTATTTTTTCAAAGCCGCCAGCACCTTTTCCGGAAGCGCAGGAAGCTTGGTAATCCTGACGCCGCAGGCATTGTACATGGCATTGATAATTGCCGCATGGGGGCTGGTCAGAGGAAGTTCTCCTACACCTGCCGCGCCGAAGGGACCTTCGGGTCTCGGGGTTTCCACATAAATGATTTCCATAAGATCAGGAATATCATTGATATACGGGAATCCTGCGCCGGACAGCGTGGAATGCTTTTTAATGTCTTCAAAGTCTTCGGTCAGCGCCAGTCCGATACCCTGCGCCATGCCGCCGTAAATCTGACCGTCCACCACCAGACGGTTGTTCACCTTGCCGACATCCGCCACCAGCGTCATCTTCAAAACCTGGGTTTTGCCGGTTTTGATGTCCACTTCCACTTCCGCCATAAATACGCCGTACATATAGACGCAGAAAGGCTTTCCCTGACCGTTCGCATCGCAGGCAGTACAATTCGAGGCTGCCCATTTGCCGGAATATCGTAGCGGAATATTCTCTGCCTTCATTTCCTCATAGCTGCGATATTTTCCGTCTTTTTTCCGCATGGCTCCCATCAGAAGCTCGCATCCTGCCTGAATCGCTCTTCCGGTAACGACCTGCTGACGGCTGCCGCCCGAAGGACCGCTGTTCGGCGTTTTGCTCGTATCATTCATTACCAGCCTGATTTTATCCGGAGCGATTCCCATGGGACGCAATGCCTCATGAGCAGTCCCCAGCGCGCCCATATCTGCGCCCTGTCCGTGATCTTCCCAACTGGAGTAAACCGTAACCGTATTGTCGGGCATCAACTCTATCCAGACTTCCGAACCGTCGGGACCGTCCAGACCGCAGCCGTAAACTCCGATGGAAATCCCCACGCCCCGTTTTTTACCGGGACCCGAAGCTTTCTTTGCGGCTCCCATAGCGGCTTTGTATTTGGGACGGAGTTTGTCC
>DZCT01000140.1:0-2672 GCA_022736535.1 Desulfatirhabdium butyrativorans
CTTTCTGTCAGACTTCTTCTCCGATGTCAATATGTACTTTTGAAAGAGGTCTAATAAATCTAATTTCCACAGCCGGATCGTTTTATCCCAAGACCCGGAAGCCAATATTTCTCCGTCCGGGCTAAACGATACACTGAAGACAGAAGATGAATGTCCCGTGAATATCGTCAATTCCATGCCGGTCTCCACATCCCAGAGCCGCACTGTTTTATCTCTTGACCCGGAAGCCAATATTTTTCCGTCCGGGCTGAACGACACACTCAAAACAGAATCTGAATGCCCCTTGAACTGCATTAGTTCCATGCCGCTTTCTGCATCCCAGAGCCGCATTGTTTTATCATCTGACCCGGAAGCCAGTGTTCTTCCGTCCGGGCTGAATGACACACTCAAAACAGAATCTGAATGCCCCTTGAATATACTCAGTTCTTTGCCATTTTGTGCATCCCACAACCGCACTGTTTTATCTTTTGATCCGGAAGCTAATGTTCTTCCGTCCGGGCTGAACGACACACTCAAAACATAAAATGAATGTCCGGTTATTTTTTTGCCAATTTTCGCATTCCACAGCCTCATTGTTTCGCCAGATCCGGAAGCCAATATTTTTCCGTCCGGGCTGAACGACATACTGAAGACAGAAGATGAATGCCCGGTAAACTGCGCCGGTTTCCAGGCATCTTCCGCATCATTCTTTACTTAGCAAGCTCTTATTCAGCGCAATGAATGCCTTTTCCTCAAAGACTTTGGCAAGGTTGTAATTTGCCTGCTCCAATAATACCTTCATTTCTTTTGCATGTTCCAGTTGCCTTTTCTCTCCTCATCCAATATCTCAAGCAGAGGCTTTGTCTGTTCCCGGATCAATTCCGTGAGATAATCATGCACCAACTGATATTTGTCGGTCTGTCCGGGAACGAGAAATATCATGCCTGAGAGGGTCAGTATCTCCAAAATCGTTGTCAGTTGTCCGTCTTTGACTTCAATCTTCGTATCTCTTGCTAATATATTGAGTTCGTATTCAATCTCGGCTCGAGTTTTCAAGGGGCGGGTCAGCTTGTCATCAGTGAGCAGATACAGCACGAGACGGGCAATATCTTCATTTTCTGTTCCGCAGTCCTGAACCGCTTCTTCGAGAAATGCCTGAATCAGTTCTTTTTTGTTATTGAATGCCTCGCTTGTGTGAATCCCTTTTGCCTCGATCTGGGACCCGACAATCTGCAATTCAATGGGACGCACGCTTTTATCGTCATCATCAACAGCCAAGTCATCCAAGATTTTGTCAATCAGCTTCTCGTCCAAAGGAGTATTCTGCTTACAGCAAACAGGTATCCGGCTTCAGTATTTTGTCAAACAAAGCACTTGCATTCTGTGCCAATATCTCAAGCAATTCCTCATCCGAAGGCTCGAAACGCAAAGGAATCCCTGCCCAGTTTGACAAATCTGTGGCGATACGGCTCAGTTTTTGCAAGATATCGTCATTGATCCATAAGACTATCGGAAAGGGAAATTTCTCACGAAATCTGTCTCGGGACAGATTTGCGCCGATAAGCACATCTTCCAGACGGATGAGCGATTCAAAGCCCGAAACTGTCAGGGCATCCGGCGTATCTTTTCCCACGGCTTCCGAAAGCGTATCCAGCAGATTTCTTATATCAGGCTTGAGCGCAAGGGTTCGGATGTGAAGGGAAGATTCCTTTTGAAGCGATTCTATCACTTGCTCCCGGAATGCCGGATAATTGCAACACGCGGATATAAGGTAAAATTGCCCGTGATAATCTTCGATTGTCGAGATTAATTCAGATAGTGTGTTGTTCATAAGCTGATTGCCCGAATTAATTTGGATAATATGTTGTATTCATAAGCGAAGGGAAAAAGGTGGGCATTTCATGCCCACCCTACATCTGACTTTGAATTTAAATTGTAGGGTGGGCAAAAGCGAAGCGTTGCCCACCGATCACTTTCGGATAAAATGGTGGGCATTTCATGCCCACCCTACCCGCCGAAATTTTGATCGGGGTCTTCGCCGACGCCCCAAATTGTAGGGTGGGCATGAAATGCCCACCCTACTCGCCGAAATTTTGACTGGGGTATTCGGTGAGGCCGCTGCCCCAGTTCTCAGAATAAATTCCCTGTCGGACATAACGATGAAATGTTGAATAGGGCCAGTCTCTGACACGCGTGACCAATCCGTGCTTCACCGGATTGTAATGAATATAATTTATATGTGTCCGATAGTCATGCTCATCCCGAATCTGATGCTCCCAGAAGCGTCTCTGCCATATCGTACTTTCCCGGTGTTTCTGTTTGGAAGGCGTCATCCATTCGGCTTTGTGATACAATGGCTTTATCTGTTTGGAAAAATTTGATTTAATCAGCGCCCATCGGATCGAAAAATCGCTGTCTTGTTCAGGCAATGTCCAAATACAGTGTATATGTTCCGGCAGAAGAACCCATGCGTTAATGGCAAAGGGATATTTCTGCCGAACCAATATGATGGACTCGCGCAGAATTTTTCTGCTTTCCGCTTGGTTAAAAAGCTTTCTTCGCCGAAATGTCACCACCGTAAAAAAGAACATTCCGCCCGATAATTCAGCGCGCCGATAGTTTGACATTTTTGATTCCTTTGTAGGGTGGGCATGAAATGCCCACCTTATCCTGCAATAAATCTCTCCGTTTGG
>DZCT01000140.1:2772-11247 GCA_022736535.1 Desulfatirhabdium butyrativorans
GAAAAATGGTGGGCATTTCATGCCCACCCTACATTTACCGAGATTCAATTTCCCGAAATTCAGCCAGAAAATGCCCACCTTATCCTGCAATAAATCTCTCCGTTTGGGAAAAATGGTGGGCATTTCATGCCCACCCTACATTTACCGAGATTCAATTTCCCGGGATTCGGCGAGAAGCGGGTTGACATCCGCATAAAAGCCGTCTCTGTCCTGATATTCAAAAATGAACATACGCCGCATCAAGTCTTGAAACAGATCTGTTTTGTGAATCTTTTTATCTTTCCTCACCTGTTTCAAAACCTGCCATTCCTCATCCGAAACTCCCCGCGTCTGGTTATTCCGACTTTCACGGATCACATTTTCCAATGTTTCTGCGGAAATCGGCAGGGTTTTCTGCTTCCGAATGCAGGTATTGAGCAATATCAGAAAATCTCTGACATGCCCCCCGCTGATACGGCATAATCTGTCAAGGGTTTCCCTGCGGTCAAAAACCTCTGTGACATGCTCATTCCGGTATGCCGCATCATTGTTCGGAAAGGCACGCGCCAGCGCCATCTGCCGCATCAGTTCCATACCGGCTTGATTTTCACTGTTATCTCTGTGCATTACAGGTATCATCGGCAGCACGGAACAGCCCGAAGGAAATCTCTGCCTGAGTCGGGCATCCTGATATCTCAGTTCAAAAGGTACGGTATAAATGATATGGCAGTTCAGTTTCAACTGTTCGCCCCGGTCAAAAAAGAGATATTCATGCTGGGCTTTTCCGACTTTGACAACATTTTGAACCCGATCTAAATTATCCACAATCACCACAAGCCCTTTTTTTCCTTTCTGAGCAAGGCTTTCAATGGCAGGCTTCAAAAGCTCGTTGTTTATTGCCTCCAGAATTGTCGGCGTATGAGGTTCTGAAAAGCCGCGCAGATGATGATGGTTTTCAGGTCTGACTTTTGCTCCTTCAAACCATTTTCCGATCAGGTTGAAAATGTTTATCGAAAGTCCTGCGCCGATGGGAATGCCGACTTCTTTGATGACTTTCATCATCCCTTCTTTCAGAATGTTAAATTTATCTTTCGGCTGGGGATCAATGCCAACCGGCTCCAAACTGCCTATCACCTGATGGGCAGTGGCAAGCAGAATATCGCTGATATTCACATCTCCGATTTCAAGAACATGGTCGGCGCCGAAATAAACCGTATGAAAATTTTCCTTTTCAAGCAGGGTTTTGAGCCTCAGCAGTTCGGTTGATTTTCCGCAGCCGATATGTCCGGTAAACAACTGGCAGCTAAATTCATCTGAAAATGATGCGATATAATCTGCCATCTCCTCAACGCCCTGCCCCTCTCTTACAGAGGAAAAGTCAACATAAAATTTTCCCTGTTCCGGGTCCGCGCAGTTAATGGTCGTACTCGGGTTGCAGACCCGCAAAAAAGCTGTCCGGTCAATGCTCATAACATATTTTCCTTAAAAAAATATAAAGTAACACCAAACCGCTATCAAAAAAAACTCGGCAGGGCGGGGGCCCCGGGTTAAACAAACGGCGGGGACGTAACCCCCGCCCCTACCGGCATCTTTTTAATTTTTGACAGCAAATTGGTATAAAATCATAAGATGCTGGAGTTTTTTTTGTAACCCTCTTACTGTCTTTTGCTGAGACCGACACATCAGGCTGTATCCTTCATTATTATAAAAATTGCGGAGATAGTCAACTGTTAGCTGCCAAATTGAGTTTGAGGGGCGAGAGGCTGTCCCCGCGGCGGCTGTCTCCGCTATAATAAAAGGAATGCAACAGATGCAGGGCAGCTTTTTTTCTTTTCATATTTCCAGTTCATTTGAACCCCTTGACCTTTCAAAAAATAAACCGGGGACCCCGAAGCCTGAATGAATTTTATAATAAAAATTTTGTGAAAAATCCTTGACAATCTGATGTATTTCAATTACTACATGGCACGCTTGCTGTTTAGAGGAGTGTTTTATATTTTACTTTAAAAAAAAATATTTGCTTAGGAGATTACTTATGGCTTTACCAAAATATAAGCTGTCCAAGTCAAGACGGGACAAACGCCGCACCCATCAGAAAATCGAGGCGATACAGATTTCAGTCTGCCCCCAGTGCAACGAACCCAAACTTCCGCATCATGTCTGCCACAACTGCGGCTCATATAAAGGGCGGATTGTGATTGAAGGCAAAGAGGCTTAATAAATAAGGTTTCTCGCAAAGTTCGCAAAGAGCGCAAAGAATTTTTTATAAAATTTTTTTTTCCTTTGCGTCCTCTGCGCCCTTTGCGAGAAACAATCGCTGACTGTCGGAACATATTATTAACGCATGTTACGCAACATAAACAGCAGAGAACAAGCCCCCGGTTTGTTGCTTCGGCTCCATAACCGAAGGCTTGTGCTGCTTTGATTTATGATTAGCAGAAAAAGATAATCGGATAAAAAAGAATGTCTGAAACCAACACAGGCGCTGTTCCCAGAGGATTGGACGCCGAATCAAGAGAGATGGTCATCGAAACCGTCAGGCAGTTGAGAAAGCGGCTGCTTACAAGGGAGAAAATTCTCGAATTTGACAAAAAAGAAATCTTCCCGGAACAGGTGATCCGGGAAATACTGGGACCGGATATCGGTCTTCAACTGCTGTTTATTCCCGAAGAATACGGCGGAATGGGCGGAGGCGCACGGGACTGCTGCACGGTCATCCGTGAAACGTCAAAAATCTGTCTGGGAATTGCCACCGCTCTGTTTGCCATACAGCTCGGCGCAGACCCTTTGCTTGTGGGCGCAAGCCAAGAACAGAAAGCAAAATGGCTCGGCAGGATTGCCGAAGGCAATACCATTGTGGCTTACGCGGTGACAGAGCCGGGCGCGGGCAGCAATGTCGCAGCCGTCAAGACAAAAGCCGATCCGGTGACAAATGACGCGGGAGAGATTGTCGGATACCGTCTGAACGGGACAAAACAGTTCATCAGCAACGGCGGATATGCGGATTTTCTGACGGTTCTTGCCAAAACACCCGAAGGACATTCTTTCTTTGTGGTGGAAAAAGGGACAAAAGGTTTTGCCCCGGGCAGGTCCGAAGAAAAACACGGCATTCGCGCCTCAAACACCTCCGCGCTTTCTTTTGAAGATGTGTTTGTGCCTGCGGAAAACCTTATCGGAAATGTTCCCGGACTCGGGCTGAAACAGGCAAACAAAGTATTCGGATACACAAGGCTGATGGTGGCGTCCATGGCACTGGGCGCGGCGGATGCGGCTGTAAATATTGCAATTCCCTACGCCAAAGAACGGATTCAGTTCGGCTCTCCGCTTGCGGAAAAACAGGGTTACACGCACAAACTGATTGTTCCGAACGTGATACGTATAGAAGCCGGCGGCGCATACATGAATGAAATCGCGCTGAGATTGGATTCCACAGACGAAGATTTTGAAGTGGAAGGCTCTATTGCCAAGCTGTTCGCTTCGGAAGCCGCAAACAAAACCGCCGAGGACACCATACAGGCTTTGGGCGGCTACGGATATGTGTCTGAATTTGAAGTTGAAAAGATCAAGCGGGATGCCAAAATCACCTGTATTTATGAAGGCACGAGCGAAATTCAGCAGAATATCATCAGCACTTTCCGTTGGAAAAAAAGCCGCAAGACCAAAGGCGAATTTTACAATGCCCTTTATACGGAGATGATGCAGGCGGATCAGAGCCTGAATGACGCTGGCTGCCGTTTTTACGGGCTTGCCGCGAATGCGCTGAATGAGACAATCACGCTGGTGCATGACAGCAAACTGACCCGGAAACAGTATGTGATGTTTGCGCTGGCGGATATGATGACGCATGTGGAAGTCGGCGTCAGCATGGGACGCAAGGCATTGTCGCTGGCAGTCTCAGGAGCGGCAGAAGCTGAAAAAATCAAAACAATGTCAAGGATTTTTGCAAACGAAGTCGCACAGCTTGTGACTCAGAATATCCTGAAAATCCTGATGGGTTACGGAGAATTTGATCCGAAAACCGTGTCTGATTTCATGGAAAAAATTTCATACAGCGAACTGATTTCCAGTTACCGGAATGTCATCAATGACATGGATAAGGTCGCGGATATGTTGTTTAAGGATTAAGTGATGTGCAAGTTTTTTTCCCACAGAGGACACAGAGAGGAAAAACCCACAGAGACCACAGAGTTTTTAAAATAATTCTCTGTGATCTCTGTGGGAAATATTTTTTTCCCACAGAGGACACAGAGAGGAAAAACCCACAGAGACCACAGAGTTTTTAAAAATTCTCTGTGATCTCTGTGGGAAACCCTCTGTGAACTCTGTGGGAAATATTTTTCAGCAAAAATGTATCGGAGAGAGAAACCATGTCGGAACAGGTGAAGCGGACCGTGGTTGTCACCGGCGGATCACGGGGAATCGGCAGAGCGATCTGTCTTGCGTTTGCAGGACCTGATACGCAGATATTTTTCAATTATTTTCCCGAAGACCCGGAAGCCGTCAACACAGAAAAGTTAGTTGCTTCAATCGGCGGCGCGGCAAAAAGCGCGCTGATGAATGTTGCCTCAGAGCAGGATGTTGAAAGCTTTTTTGATAAAATTCTTGAAGAAACCGGAAAGATAGATGTTCTCGTGAACAATGCCGGCATCACCCGCGACACGCTCCTGGTGCGGATGAAAGACAAAGAGTGGAATGATGTCATAGATGTGAACCTGAAAGGCACATTTTATTGCAGCCGGGCTGCGGCGAAAGCCATGATGAAACAGCGTTACGGCCGTATCATCAATGTTGCCTCGGTGGTGGGCGCGACCGGCAATGCGGGGCAGGTGAATTATTCCGCGTCAAAAGCCGGTATCATGGGGCTGACAAAGACCATCGCGCTGGAGCTTGCTTCAAGAAATGTTACGGTCAATGCCGTGGCGCCGGGCTATGTGGAAACCGATATGACCGCGGTCTTGTCGGACAAAGCAAAAACCGCCATGTTAAGCCGCATTCCTCTGGGACGGGGCGCAAAACCCGAAGATATTGCAGGCGTGATCGCATTTTTGGCTTCCGATGCGGCAGCCTACATCACCGGACAGATCATTCATGTGAACGGCGGAATGTATATGTAGAACGGGTGAGGGGTTCGGGGTCAGAGGTCAGGGGTTTCTCGTTCCTACGCTCTGCGTGGGAATGCAGACGGGACGCTCCGTGTTCCCGTTCCGGAGTGCTGAAATGAAATTTTAGCATTGTGCTAACCCATTTTATAAAATTCGGTCGCTGCGCTCATTTCAGCACTCCGGACACTCCGGAAGACGTTCCCGCGCGGAGCGTGGGAACGAGAACGAACAAGAAAAAACAGCCTCGTCAGAGGCGGAATATTTGCAGGAGAAAATTTCATGTCAGTTGTGGATAAAGTAAAAAAAATAGTGGCGGATAAATTAGGTGTTGATATGGCAGAAATCGTTCCCAATGCTTCTTTTGTGGAGGATCTGGGCGCTGATTCCCTTGATCTTGTCGAACTGATTATGTCAATGGAAGAAGAATTTGATATTGAAATTTCCGACGAAGATGCGGAAAAGATCGTAACTGTCAAAGACGCCATTGAATATGTTAACGCCCATTCATAAATCATCAATCCTTACGCAGTCGTTACAAAGATAGGGTAGGCAATGGCAGAAAATCCCCCCTTGAGGGGGGCGCAGGGGGGTGTATCTGGCGCAGAGAGATGTAAACTGCCCAAAAACACACCCCCCTGCCCCCCTCAAGGGGGGATTTCAGGCTGATATTGAGTCGCTTGATGCCTCATCATGTCAAATCAATATGTTAAGAGGCAGAGCCTCGTAACAAGGTCTTCTGCGTAAGGTGAGCTGAAAAAGCCGACCAACAGGTAACACAGCCTCGTCAGAGGCGAAATATTTGCAGAGACAAATGACAAGCAACAAAAAGAGACGAGTCGTTATTACGGGTCTGGGGCTGATTACGCCGCTGGCTGTCGGCGTCAGGGAAACATGGGACGCGCTGTGCGCCGGAAAATCGGGAATCGGCGAAATCACCCGCTTCGATGCTTCCGAATTTTCAACCAAAATCGCCGGAGAAGTCAAAAATTTCAATCCCGAAGATTTTCTTCCCAAAAAAGACGCCAAACGCACCCAGTTGTTTATTGCCTACGCGGTGGGCGCAAGCCGAATGGCGCTGGAAAATTCCGGTTTGGTCATTAACGGCTCCAACAGTCATCGCATCGGCGTTGTGACCGGCTGCGGGCTGGGAGGGCTTGCCATTCTGGAAGAAACCAGCAGAACCATTGATCTCAAGGGTCCCAAACGGGTGACGCCCTTTTTTATTCCCATGATGATCGGCAACATGGCTGCGGGAATGGTTTCCATTCAGCTCGGCGCCAAAGGTCCCAACGCCTCGCCCGCGACCGCGTGCGCTGCGGGAACTCATGCGGTGGGAAACGCGTTCCGGATGATTCAGAACGGCGAGGCGGACGCGATGATTACCGGGGGCGTGGAATCGGTCATCACACCCACCTGTATCGCGGGTTTCAATGCCATGAAAGCCCTGTCCACCCGCAACGATGATCCTGAAAAAGCTTCCCGTCCTTTTGACCGGGATCGGGACGGATTTGTTGTCGGGGAAGGATCGGGGATTGTGATTCTTGAACATCTTGAACACGCGTTGGAGCGGGGCGCGCATATTTATGCGGAAATCTGCGGATTCGGCATGAGCGGAGACGGCTATCACATGACCTCTCCCCCGCCCGACGGCGAAGGCGCGGCGAGGTGTATGGCTGCCGCGATTGAAGATGCCGGAATTTCTTATGATAAAGTGGATTACATCAACGCGCACGGCACATCAACGCCGCTGAATGACTTCTATGAAACGCTGGCGGTCAAAACCGTGTTCAAGGAAAAAGCGCATTCGATTCCCGTCAGTTCCACCAAATCCATGACTGGGCATCTGCTGGGCGCGGCAGGCGGCATCGAGACGGTTTTCACTGCCCTGACGATTCAAGAGGGCATTATCCCGCCGACCATCAATCTGGAACATCCGGACAAAGAATGTGATCTGGATTATGTGCCGAATGTGGCGCGCAAAGCCGATGTGGAAATTGCCATGACAAATTCCTTCGGCTTCGGCGGCACCAACGGAACGCTGATCCTGAGAAAATATCGGAATTAATCCCGTAGGCTGGGCATTTATGAACACCCCACAATTTTTCCCGCAACCGTAGGGTGGGCATGAAATGCCCACCGTGTGATACCGAATAGCAGTTGAAAATTAGGTAGTGGTGTAAAACAGGTGATGAACCCTCTCACTGTCATTTTGAGCGCAGCGAGGAATCTCATTTTTTATAATACGCTGTTATAATAAAAGATTCTTCGCTGCTCTCAGAATGACACCCCGAAATCACCTCTTCTGCACCACTACCGAAAATTAACAGGGATATACAGGATAGCAAAAGATACAACAGATCATAATATCCTGAATATCCTGTTTATTCCTGTTAAAAAAATCAGCCATACCGCATTCACTCAGCTTCAATGCCCAGTTCACGCAGTCTGGCAGCAAGCCGTTCGGCGCGGAGGCGTTGGGCTTCGGCGTTCTGTTCAGCCAGCAATGTTTTTCTGCGTTGGGCTTCGGCGTTCTGTTCAGCCAGCAATGCTTTTCTGCGTTGGGCTTCGGCGTTCTGTTCAGCCAGCAATGTTTTTCTGCGTTGGGCTTCGGCATTCTGTTCAGCCAGCAATGCTTTTCTGCGTTCAGCTTCGGATTTTTCCTGTTCGGAGTCAAAAAGCCGCCTCAGTTCCAGCGGAGAAAGGAATCTGCCTCCGTCAGGTCCGAAAATATACAGATCATCCTCTTTGATTTCAAAGCGGATTTTCAGCAGAGGGCTTATCCATCCCTGCATATTTTCCACGGGAGACAGCAGGCTGTTTCGGCGAAGCCATCCGTTCAGGCGTATCCGATCCGGATCATACATATAATACTCTGAAACCCCGTAAGTCTCATAGAATCCGAGTTTTTTACGCATTTCTTTCGGCGTGTTGCCCGGAGAAAGCACCTCGAAAACGACCTGCGGCGCGATGCCGTCTTCCTCCCATGTTCTGTATGAGCCTCTGTGTCCTTTGGGTCTCCCGAAAACCACCATCGCATCAGGAGCAATCCTGAGCTTGTTGTTTCCCTCTTCCGGATACCACAGCAGATCGCCCGCGACAAACACATCGGGACTGTCTGCAAATATCTGCTCAAGATTCTCTTTGATTTTCACAATCCATTCAAATTGTTTTGTATTGTCTGCCATCGGTTTTCCGTCGCTGTCAGGATAAGTGATCTTCTTTCCGGTCCGCCGTGATGATATATTCCGTAACTGACCGGAATGCAAAGATTCTTCGGATATTTTTCTTACATCAGGTGTGTTCATAACAGAAATTCCTCTTTTTCTGAGATTGTTCCTCGTAGGGGTAAGCCCCCGTGCTTACCCCCTGTTTACTACGGGGGGTTGCCCCCAAT
>DZCT01000141.1 GCA_022736535.1 Desulfatirhabdium butyrativorans
TTATCTCTAAGGGAAAGCAACTGTAGATTATTGAGATCAGCCAGCGCACTGATGTCGCTTATCTCATTGCTGCTGAGGTCAAGCAATGTGAGATTTGTGAGAGCAGCCGGCACACTGATATCTCTTATCTCATTGCTGCTGAGGTTAAGCGTCGTGAGATTGGTGAGAGAAGCCGGGACACTGATATCTCTTATCTCATTGCTGCTGAGGTCAAGCAATGTGAGATTTGTGAGAGCAGCCAGCACACTGATATTGCTTATCTGATTATCTCTAAGGGAAAGCAACTGTAGATTATTGAGATCAGCCAGCGCACTGATGTTGCTTATCTGATTGCCGCTAAGGCGAAGTTCCTGTAAATTAATGAGAGCAGCCAGCGCACTGATATTGCCTATCTGATTGCCATAAAGCCCAAGCGATGTAAGATTGGTGAGAGAAGCCGACGCACTGATATCGCTTATTTGATTATCGCTAAGGTAAAGTTCCCGTAGATTAATGAGATTCGCAAGCGCACTGATGTCGCTTATCTGATTGCTGTCAAGATAAAGCCATGTGAGATTTGTGCAATACTGTATTCCTTCAATATCTTGAATCCCCCGTCCTGAGGCATACAAAGAAGTCAGGTTTTGCAAATCCCATTCTCTTATATCTCCTACAGGCTTATAAATACCGTCCCTTACTGCCGCCTCAAGATTTTTGTCCGAAAACGTAACAATTTTATTGCCGATATTTGTCTCGTCACAACTGTGATACACATACACCCCCCGGCTTTCCAACTGGGGGATATAAGTGCTGCATGAGTCCGTGTCTAAGGGATTGTCATAAAGTATAAGCCTTGTGAGATTTGTGAGATTCGCCAGCGCACTGATGTCGCTTATCTGATTGTCAGAAAGGTGAAGCTGTGTGAGATTCGTGAGATTCGCAAGCGCACTGATGTCGCTTATCTGATTGTCAGAAAGGTGAAGCTGTGTGAGATTTGTGCAATACTGTATCCCTTCAATATCTTGAATCCCCTGTCCTGAGACATCTAAAGATGTCAGGTTTTGCAAATCCCATTCTCTTATATCTCCTACAGGCTTATAAATACTGCTCCTTACCGCCATCTCAAGATTTTTGTCCGGGAAAGCAACAATTTCACTGTTAATGCTGAACAATTCATAATCTTCGACATAACGGCAAACATAATGCCAACTGCCGTCATACATATAAAAACCGATGTTGCCGAAAAGAACTGCCAATCTGCCGCCCCGGACCGTGATATTCTCAGGATTAGAGAGGGTTAAACCTGCCCATTCCTTACCGTCATGGAGATACAGCCCCTTCGAGCCGAAATCCGCCGCCAGACTGTCGCCCCAGACGACGATATTCTCAGGACTCCAGTTGGTTAAGCCTGTCCATGAATTTCCGTCATAGATATACAGCCCTTCCGAGCCGAAATCCGCCGCCAGTTTGTCGCCCCAGACTGTGACATTCTCAGGATTCCAGTTTGTCAGACCTGTCCATGAACTTCCGTCATAAACATACAGACCCTCCAAACCGAAATTCACCGCCAGCCTGTCGCCCCAAACCGTAATATTTTCAGGATTCCAGTTTGTCAGACCTGTCCATTCTGTGCCGTCATAAAGATACAGCCCTTCCGAGCCGAAATCCGCCGCCAGTTTCCCGCCCCATATCGTGACATTCTCAGGATTCCAGTGAGTTAAACCTGTCCATTCCGTGCCGTCATAAAGATACAGTCCCTCCGAGCCGAAATCCGCCGCCAGTTTCCCGCCCCAGACCGTGGCATTCTCAGGATTCCAGTTTGTCAGACCTGTCCATGTTTTGCCGTCGTAATGCCAGAGTCCGTTTGAACCGAAATCCGCTGCCAGCCCTTTATCCCAGGAAATCATGCTCTCAATGTCCCAGTCCGCATTTGCCAGCACGGCCGTCTTTTGCCCGTCATAGACAGACAGCCCGTATATACCGAGGTCCACCGCCAGCAGTTCTAGTTCTCCTGCCTGCACGGCATTTCCGCCCGCCACATTAAAAAGCATAAACAAAATCGCCGCCGCTCCTGCCAGCACCTTCATTTTTCTGTTCATTTTTCTGTTCATTTTTCTTTCCCTTTTTGCTTTTACATTGATGTGTCCTTACATTTTCCGAGCCTTGATTCAATGTATTTAAAATATTTAAAGAGAGTTGTCAAGATGATAAGCGCAGAGGCGGCTTCTCATTCCGCCTGCGTTTCAGACCCTGCAAACCAATCCTTTCAGATAGCTCCCTTCGGGAAAATTCAGCGCCGTGGGATGATCCGATGCCTGCGTGAGCCATTGAATGATCTGTGCTTCCCGTCCCGCGTCCAATGCCGCATCAGCCACAATCTTCTGAAACAAATCCCGGTGCATGAGACCCGAACAGGAAAACGTGAACAGAATCCCTCCGGGTCGGAGCAGTCGAAATGCGAGAAGATTAATGTCTTTATATCCCCGGCTTGCCCGTTCCAACTGACTCCGGGATTCGACAAACTTGGGCGGATCCAGAATCATCAGGTCAAACTGCCGCTCTTCGTTTCGGTACTGACGCAGCAGACCGAAAACATTTCCTTCTACATTTTCAAATTTCTCCATGCTGTATCCGTTCAGCCCGATATTTTTCTGAGCCAGCGCGAGCGCGTCCGCTGATGCCTCGATGTTGACAACCCGCGCCGCGCCGCCTGCCAGCGCCGCCACAGCAAATCCGCCGGTATAGGCAAAGCAGTTCAAAACCTCGGCATCTCGGGCGTAAGCGGCTGAACAGGCGCGGTTGTCCCGCTGGTCAAGATAAAAACCCGTCTTGTGTCCTCTCCGGACATCCGCCAGAAAGCGATAGTCGCCTTCACGGATTTCTATGAGTTCAGGCGGCTCTTTGCCCCAGAGCAGCCCTGTCTGTTCGGGAAGCCCTTCTTTGCCTCGGACATCCGCATCGGAGCGTTCATAAATTCCCGCGACCGGCAGCAATTCACTCAGCAGGGAAACAATTGTCTGCTTCCAGTATTCAGCCCCTGCTGACAGAAACTGACATACAATAAATTCGCCGTAAATGTCGGCAATCAGTCCGGGCAGTCCGTCGGATTCGGAATTGACTAAACGGCAGGCTGCGGTGCCGGGGAGAGACAGCAGGCGATGTCTTGAGCGAATCGCCCTTTCTATACGGGAGCGGAAAAATTCCGGCGAAATTGTCTCATCGGAGTCAAATGTCCAGACCCGGACCGCTATCTGAGAATGGGGAGAATATGCGCCCCGTCCGCAGTATGCGCCGTCTGAGGCGAAAATATCAACAGTTTCGCCGAGTTGGGCATGTCCTTTGATTTTGGCTATCGCGCCTGAAAATATCCAGGGATGCCGATGAAGAAGCGATTTTTCACGCAAAGCTTTCAGAATAACAGATGCCATGTTCATCTCTCATACCAATTCGCTATCAAAAACGGTGTTCTCCGTGATCTGTTTTCAGCCCGGGCGCTTTTCAGGCGGTTCAAGCGATTTGAATCTGTTTTCAGCCCGGGCGCTTTACGGTCTGAAAACCGATCTTTGAAAGCGAATTGCTATCATTTAGAATTTATTGAAAATCAGAAGATCGAAAAGCAGTTATAGAGGATTTCTCGCAAAGGCGCAAGGTCAACCTCATCTTTTATGTTCTGGTGGTGGTGTAGAAGAGGTGACAAACTCTGTCCCTGTCATTCTGAACGAAGTGAAGAATTTATCTTTTTATAATACACTGTTATAATAAGAGATTCTTCGCTGCGCTCAGAATGACAGCGGAAGGTTCCGTCACCTCTTCTACACCACTACCATAATTTTTTTTAAAAAATTGTCAATTGCTCGGATGCCGCTGCCGTTTGATTAGAAAACTACTTCGCTCGGACATACAACACTTTTTGGGTTGTTCCCTCTACGGATCTTTCCTGTGTTATGAATATGTCCGTTTTTGCTTTCACGAGTTCGGAAAGTTTTTTGTAGCCAAACATACGCGGGTCGAAATCCGACTGAACCTTTGTGGGGTAGCTGCCGAAAGTCCCAAGGTTTGCCCAGCCCTCTTCGTCACTTGAATGTTCAAGCGCGTCTAATACAAGCTTTTTCGGAAAATCGTGTTCCGGCTTCGGATGGACGCTTGGCGCGGAAGCCTCTGTTTGCTTTTCCGAAGCTTCACTTTTTGCTAAAGAGATGACACACTTTGTTTGATCGGGCGGACGAAAAATTTCCGTGGAAATAAATTTGTGACAGGCATTTCTGAAAGCTTCCGGCGTTTTTGCCTCACCGAAACCAAGCACGGTAATCCCTTCTTCTCTGAGGCGCATCGCCAGACCGGTGAAGTCGCTGTCGCTGGTTACCAAGCAAAAACCATCAAATTTTCGTGTATATAGCAAATCCATCGCGTCGATAATCAACATACTGTCTGTCGCATTTTTGCCTGTTGTGTAGGCGAACTGCTGTACCGGTTTGTCTGCTCTCCTTGAAAATGCCTGTCGGCGACGCTCCGCAATTTCTTCTGAAAAATCTTCAAATTCCCGCTGTGTCATATCCTGCCAGCATCCTGAGAACCGCATGATTTCTTCTGTATCATCTTTGACTGCTTCCAGACCTAATCTGAAAAAATGTATGAAATCATAAAGTTCCGGCAATCTGTCTTTCGGAATCAGTCTGAGTTCCTCCATAATTTGGGATTGTATGTCTGCTGTTTCCATGATTTTCATCTTTTCATTCATTACTTAGTTCATCCTGAATCTGAATCATTCTGCATAGTCATGATAGGAATTCAATCTGAATCTGCATAATTATCTGAGAGATCAGGGAGTTTTTCTGAAACTGTTATTTCGGCGGACGAAGTGAGGGGAAATTTTTTAGGTGAAAGACAAGATTTCCCGCTCCACTTTGAATAACTCGGATATGATTTTCAACTATCTGATTTTACAAAGCCAATTCCAACGCTTAATTCGCATTATCAGTTTATCTGCCAAATATCCGGGACAGTTCTTCCAATGAGAATCCCCTACTAATATTATTCTTGTTAAAACTGTCTCTTTCACTATCAAGAGCATGATTTTTCCCGTTAAAGAGGTAGAATCCGTAGGAAACACGCCTGCGGCGTGTCCCTACGAATATCAGATGCGGCAGCATTTATCCGGGATGGTATGACTGCACGCTAAGATGGTACGATGATACAAACTAAGTTTCTTGGAGAAACTTAGTTTGTTGAGAATTGCTCGTTCACTACCACCCGAAAGTGAGGTATTTATGAATGGAATCTGCGGCTTTTCTGCCCGCGCCCATTGCCAGAATCACGGTCGCCGCGCCGGTGACGATATCGCCGCCAGCCCACACGCCTTTTTTCGTGGTTTTGCCGGTTTCGGGATCCGCAATAATGTATCCCGATCTGTTCAACTTCATGTCCGGCGTTGACTGCGTGAGCAGCGGATTCGCGCCGGAACCGACCGCCACAACCACCAGATCGCAATCCATCTTAAATTCCGAACCTTTGACAGGAACGGGTTTGCGTCTGCCCGAGTCATCCGGCTCACCGAGTTCCATCTTGAGGCATTCCATGCCTGTCAGGCGTCCCTGCTCGTTGCCCAGAAAACGGGTGGGATTCGTGAGCAGGAAAAATTCAATGCCCTCTTCTTCCGCATGATGGATTTCTGCGGCTCTTGCCGGCATTTCCTCCCGTGAACGGCGATAGACAATCCGCACCCGGTCCGCGCCGAGACGCATGGCGGTCCGCGCCGAGTCCATTGCCACATTTCCCGCGCCGAGAACAATCACGTCTTTTCCTTTGGGAATCGGCGTATCTACTTCGGGGAAAAGATATGCCTTCATCAGATTTGCCCGTGTGAGATATTCATTCGCCGAAAGAATGCCGATGAGATTTTCTCCGGGAATATTCATAAACCGCGGCAGACCCGCGCCCACGCCGAGATAAATCGCATCATATCCCTGTTCAAACAGTTCATCCAAAGATACGGTTCTGCCCACAACCGCATTGCATTCCACTTTCACGCCCAAACGTCCCATAAAATTCACTTCGGAAAAAACGATTTCCTTGGGAAGCCTGAATTCGGGAATGCCGTAAACCAGAACGCCGCCGGGTTTGTGGAAAGCCTCCATGACCGTAACATCATGTCCTTTCACAATCAGGTCTCCGGCAACGGTCAGCCCTGAGGGACCCGAACCCACCACCGCCACTTTTTTGCCGGTGGGCTTCTGTTTGGGCGGCAGTTCGCCTGTGCCGTGCATCCGCTCGTGATCTGCGGCAAAGCGCTCCAGATTGCCGATGGCAACGGGCTTGTCTTTTTTCCCCACAATACACAGCCCTTCGCACTGACCTTCCTGCGGACAGACTCTTCCGCAGACCGCAGGCAGGCTGTTTTTGGTCCAGAGATTCCGTATTGCAGCTTTAAAGTCCCCTTCTTTTATCAGCTTGATGAAACCCGGAATATCCACCCCTACCGGACAGCCCTGAACACAGCTCGGATTTTTGCACTGAAGGCATCGTTCCGCCTCTTTCATGGCTGTTTCCGGCGTGTATCCGAGGGGCACTTCCTTGAAATTTCTTTTTCTCACCTCCGGCGCCTGTTCCGGCATAGGGTGTCTGGCTATCTTTTCTTTTTTCTCTTTTTTAGCTTCTTGCTCCGCCATAAATCTTCCTCCGTTATTCAATCTGAAAAGGCATGTCAGCGACCTGCCTCTACGATGCGTCTCTCAATGTGCAGTAATCGTTATAGCAGTTTTTTTCTTCCGCGCAGTATGCCTGAAGCCGTTTCATCAGCTCGTCATAATCCACCTGATGACCGTCAAATTCGGGTCCGTCAACGCAGGCGAATTTTGTCTGACCGCCGATGGTCACGCGGCATCCGCCGCACATGCCGGTGCCGTCAACCATGATCGGGTTCAGGCTCACAACAGTCTTGACATTGTATTCTTTTGTGAGCTTGGACACAAATTTCATCATCGGCACGGGCCCGATGGCAACCGCCATTTTGATGTCCTTGTTTGCCTCCAGCGTGTCTTTGAGTTCCTCGGTGACAAACCCCTTGCGCCCGTAAGAGCCGTCATCCGTGCATATCCGCAGATCGCTGGAAGCGGCTTTCATCTGCTCTTCCATGATGAGCAGGTCTTTTTTTCTCGATCCCAGAATGCAGATCACATGATTTCCCGCTTCTTTGAGCGCACGGGTGATGGGATGCAGCACGGCAATGCCGGTGCCGCCGCCCACGCAGACCACTTTTCCCACTTTTTCGATATGGGTGGGTTTGCCGAGGGGACCGATAATATCCTGATAGCCTTCACCGACTTTCAAATCCCTGAACAGCGCGGTGCTTTTGCCGACCACCATATAAATGATTGTTATCGTGCCTTTGTCAGGGTTTGTTTCCGCCATTGTCAGCGGAACGCGTTCCCCTGCTTCATTTGCCTTCAGAATCACAAACTGTCCGGGCTTTGCCTTGCGGGCAATCAGAGGGGCTTGAATTTCATTCAGAATGACAGTTCCCTCAGCCATCTCCTGCCGTTTTACAATTTTGAACATAAAAAACCTCCGAGTCTTAAAAATTTGACACGTAAAACATGGAACACGAAAGCAGGAGCGGTGCCGCCGGCGCCGCCCCTGCGCGTGCGAAACATCTTTCGTGATTTTCGTTTCTTTCGCGCTTCCGTGTTCCAAACCGGGAGAAACAGACGCTCTCGCCAGTTGAAATCCTCTACCTTAACAAAAAACACTTATGGAATCAATTTCAAAAATTAAAAAGTTGATATTTTCGTTTTTTAATGGTAAATATCGTGATTATAAAAATAATACAGCAGCATCAGCCGGAGGAAAGAAAACAGATATGATGAAACGATGGATTCTTATCAGCATCCTGCTTTGCACGGTTTGGGCAGAAGCTGCGGAACTGAGGATTGTGACAGAAGAATTTCCGCCTTATAATTACTTTGAAAACGGCAAGCTGACAGGCATTTCAACAGAAGTTGTTCAGGCTGTGCTGAAAGAAGTCGGCGCAGAGACCGAGATTGAAGTTTATCCTTGGGCAAGGGCTTACAAGGTCGCTTCGGAACATAAAAATGTCCTTATCTATTCTATCGGAAGAATTAAGGAAAGAGAGGAACTGTTCAACTGGGTCGGTGTTATCGCGCCCTGCAACCTCTGTCTGTTTAAGCTGAAAGAGAGAAAAGATATAAATATTCAGGTACTTGAAGATGCCCGAAAATATGAAATCGGTGTTCTGAGAGAAGATATGTGCCTCCAATATCTTCTGAATAAGGGATTTGTTATAAAAACAGTCACAAACGCCGATGAAAACAGCATCAGGATGCTTATGAAGAATCGAGTGGACCTGATTCCCTTTGATGAATTGGGATTTGCATACAAAATCAAAATATTAGGCTTTAATCCTTCTGATTTTGAGAAAATCTTTTTTTTAGAGGAACTTTCCGGCGGGCTTTATATGGCTTTCAGCAAACAGACGTCTGAAAATCTGACAGAAAAATTCAGAAACGCGCTCGATAGGATCAAAGCAGACGGAACGTATAATCTTATCATAAACAAATATTTGAACATCAGGTAGAAAGCATGAAATTATTTGACAGCCACTGTCATTTGGATGACCGGGCATACAGCGATGATATGGAAGATGTGAAAAAGCGCATGGCAGAAGCAGGCGTTGCCGCAGCCATGATTGTGGGCATCAACAGAAAAAGTTCCAAAAAAGCCGTTGAAATGGCAGGCGCGGAACCAAGGTTTTACGCATCGGTGGGCGTGCATCCGCATGACGCGCAGGACTGTTCCGAGGACACGGTCAGATTTCTCGCCGGGCTGGCGCAAAATCCCAAAGTGCGGGCATGGGGAGAAATCGGTCTGGATTTCAACCGCATGTTCTCGCCGCAGGCGGATCAGGAAAAATGGTTCATCCGGCAGTTGGAAGCGGCTCAGGAGCTGAATCTGCCGGTTATTTTTCACGAAAGAGACAGCAAGGGACGTTTTCTTGAAATCCTGAAAGCGCATTTTAAGAATGAAAAAAAAGGCGTTGTTCACTGTTTCAGCGGCAATAAGGCAGAAATGAAGGCTTATCTCGATATGGGGCTTTACATCGGCATTACCGGCATCCTGACCGTTGAAACCCGGGGCGCTGATTTGCGGAAACTGGTCGGCTCTATTCCCCAGGACCGCATTCTGATTGAAACCGATGCGCCTTATCTGACGCCCGCTCCGCAGAAAAATCACACCCGGCGCAACGAACCGGCTTTTGTCAGATCGGTTCTGCTCACGCTGGCAAGGTTGCGAAATCAGACGCCTGAAATGCTGTCGCCTGTTCTGTGGGAAAATACCTGCCGGCTGTTTCATATCAGTGAGAAATTCAGTGAGAAATGAAAAACAACTCAGTAAGCCCCTGTGCTTACCCTTTACGCATAATCTTTTCTGAGCTGCTCCACAATCTTGAGAATATTGTCAACCGCTGATTTTAAGGCGGAATCCATCTGCCTCAGTTCACTTGGGAATTCATCCTGCAAGAAAAACAGAAGCGCGTAATAGATGGGCTTGTAAGTCTCCATGAATCGGAGCATCTTATTCTGAAAAAAGTGCAGGGCAATGCGGTACTGCTCTTTTGCAATCAGCAAAAGCAGAAAATTCTGTATATCGCCGTAATACTGCTCGATAGAATCGGGGGCTTTCACAATTTCCGAAAAAAGCTGCACAGCGTTTTCCACCTGATTGTCCCACAGCAGAATCTGGGAAAGCGTGTGCTGATGGGAAAAATCTTTTTCTGTCGCACAGGCTTTCTGTGCATAAGCAAGGGCTTTTGCCTTTTCCCGCTTTTGGGAAAAATAGAGCCATGCCAGATTGTTCATCGCGTCCGTCGCCCCTTTGTCAGCAGCCATGATATAGTATTTCTCGGCTTTTTCATAATTTTTTATCTCATCTTCTTCATACAGCAGCGAGAGATTGAACATGGCGCCCACATGGCCCCTTTCCACAGCTTTGAGATAATACTTTTCCGCTTTTTCAAACGCCCTGAACTCCCGATGATACAATAAGGCAAGATTGAACATCGCGCCCGAATGCCCCTTGTCAATTGCCATCAGGTAGTATTTTTCCGCCTTGTCATAGGAGCGGATTTCCTCTTCTTCATATAAAAGCGCCAGATTCGGCATGGCGTTGACATGACCTTTTTTTATCGCCATCAGATAATATTGTTCGGCTTTGTCAAAGGCTTTGAATTCCCGGTGGTAGAGCAGCGCCAGATTCCGCATTGCCTTCACATCGCCTTTTTCCACAGCCGTCAGATAATATTTTTCGGCTTTGTCGTAGTCTTTATTTTCTTCATAAAGCAGCGCCAGATTCCGCATTGCCTTGGCGTCTCCCCTTTCGGCAGCCATCAGATAATACTTCTCCGCTTCTTTATGGGAGTTGAGTTCTTTATGATAGAGCAGCGCCAGATTCAGCATCGCGCCCACATGTCCTTTCTGAATGGCAATCAGATAACATGCTT
Source organism: Desulfatirhabdium butyrativorans (assembly GCA_022736535.1). Taxonomy (GTDB): domain Bacteria; phylum Desulfobacterota; class Desulfobacteria; order Desulfobacterales; family JAIFKL01; genus JAIFKL01. The sequence goes on from DZCT01000141.1 coordinate 10,493, forward strand.
TTGCTTTTTCATAAGAATTGAGTTCGTTCTGGTACAGCCGCGCCAGATTGAACATCGCGCTGACATAACCTTTCTGAAAAGCCATAAAATAGCACTTCTGGGCTTTTTCATAGGATTTGAATTCATTCTTGTACAGCACCGCCAGATTGTTCATGGCGCCCACATGCCCTTTCTGAATGGCGAGCAGATAATATTTTTCTGCTTCTTTATATAATTTCAGTTGATTATACAAAGTCGCCATCATGAAACAGACGGTTTTGTCTTTATGTTCGACAGACTGAAATTTCTCAAGGGCTTTTTTGAATTCCTGACGGTGATAAAGCGATTCAGCCTCTTCAAAAATGGCTTTGTCCGATTCGGACAAATCTTTCAACTGTTCAGTATTATTCACTTCCATTATGCAATTCTGCCTTTCTTTACCGCCTGACATGGCTTTGAATTTTGTAGGGAAGGTGTCCCTCTGCACATCAAAATATGGACAGTGATGCAGAAGAGGTGATGAACCCTGCCGCTGTCATTCTGAGCGAAGCGAAGAATCTCATTGCAAAGCGTTTATGTCATTCCGAACGGAGACTTGTCATTCCGAATGGGGACTTGTCATTCCCAACGGGGACTTGTCATTCCGAACGCAGTGAGGAATCTCAGATTTCTCGCTCCGCTCGAAATGACATTTCGGGGACTTGTCATTCCCAACGGGGACTTGTCATTCCCAACGGGGACTTGTCATTCCCAACGGGGACTTGTCATT
>DZCT01000597.1 GCA_022736535.1 Desulfatirhabdium butyrativorans
AGGAAATAAACAGGGAAGCATTGAAAATATATTCCGACTGGCGAAATGAAAGAGACAATAAAATTACTGTAACAGGCAAAGCCGGAAAATAACGGTGTACAGAAAAAGGCATAACCCGGCATTCAAGCGGACGGGCAAAAAGCCGCCCGCTGCTTAACTCTATGTTATACAACATCCTATATTTGGTTACAAGCGGTAAGGATTTATGACACATGACCAGAACTTCAAAAATCTGATATTGGATTATCCGCGTCAGTCGCTGGAATTTTTTGCTGCCGAAGAGTCCGGCGGAATGACGCCGGATGTCCGCATCACGCCGGTCAGGCAGGAGCAGTTGAAAGACCGGCTCGGCGATCATTTTCATGAACTGGATACGCCTCTGCTGACCGAATGGCCCGACGGAAAACGGAAGGCCGTCCTCTTTGTTATTGAAGAAGAGACTGATCCGGGCAGATTTTCAGTTCACCGGACCGCCCGTTACTGCCTGCATCTTTCGGAGATGTTCAAAACCGGACGTGTTGTGCCGGCTGTCATATTTCTGCATCCCGGGACTTATGAACATTCGCTCACTCTCGGGGGAGATCATAAGACATATCTCTTCTTCAGATATATTGTCTCCGATCTGGGACGGATACCTGCGGAAAATTATATGGAAAGCGGCAATATCGTCGCACGGCTGAATCTGCCGAACATGGCATTTCATCCGAATGACAAGATCCGGGTTTACGCAGGCGCGCAGGACGGACTGATGGGTCTGGAAGATGATATCGGCAAGCGGCTCAAGTATTCGGAATTCATTGATCTGTATGCCGGGCTTGACGAGGCGGAACTTATCCGCTACAGGAAGGAATATCTGCCCGAAAGTCCGCACAGGGAGGAGATTATGGGACTGATCGAAATGGGAAGGAAAGAGGGAAGGAAAGAGGGAAGGAAAGAGGGAAGGAAAGAGGGAGAACTTCTGATGCTCAGAAGGCAAGTGGCACGCCGTTTCGGAACGGTTCCGGTCTGGGCCGAGGATCGTCTGAAGCAGGCCGGAGAGAAGGAACTGGAAATATGGATTGAACGGATTCTGGATGCAGGATCGGTAGAGGATATCTTCAGATAGGCTTCCTGTGGCTCAAAACATTGCCGACATTATTTTGGAGTGGTATAAAAAAATATGATTAATCCTGCTACAAAAATAACAACAGAAATAAAAATCACTCTGAATAACAGTATTCTGCTTTCTCTTAAAGAAAAAAAAAGAGGATTTCATCAAAGAACTGCTCTTCAACAATGCTGTTGTTCTTTATAAAAAAAATAAGCTCAGTCTTGGTAAAGCATCGGAGTTGGCAGGTTATTCACGTATGGATTTTATCTGGAAATTGAAAGAAGCCGGTGAAGCGGTTTTTGATTATGAAGATGATTTTGTTGCAGATATGGTTCATAATGCAGGACAGGCTTTGAAAATAATAAGAAAACAGTGATATGAACATTGTCTCCAATGCCACTCCGATATCTGAAACCGGAATACGGCATTTATGCAGAAAATATGCCGTAAAAAATCAAAAGTGGATTACTATACCTGTATTACTGGCGGTGTATGTGTTTCCGGATGAGTCAGCATCGGGAAATTGTGCTGCTTGGGAACAAACAGTTCGATTATCGGAAATAGACCTCTTTCAAAAGTCAAGTTTCATCCAATAAAATCAAGTGAGCAACTCCCACTTTTGAAAGAGGTCTAATATTCCGGTTCCGGACAAAGCCGAACCGGAATATATCAGTATTCCGAAATCGGAGCCCCTGAGATCGGAATGCGAGCATTTTCTCGAATGTATGGCAACGGGACGCACTCCCCGAACAGACGGCAGAGAAGGGCTGCGGGTGCTTAAAGTCCTCAATGCCGGTCAGCGGTCTCTGAATGAGGGCGGAAAAATATGCGGACCGTCTGATAAAACTTCAGTTTCCGAGATTCAGATTCCCAAGCCCGAATATTTTGTTCACGAAACCTCTCTGACAGATGAAAATATTTATATTGACAGGGGAACAAAAATCTGACATTTTTCCCATATTCTTTCGGGAACACGCATCGGGAAAAACTGCAATATCGGGCAGAATGCGGTCATCGGACCGGATGTGACGGTGGGGAATAACTGTAAAATTCAGAACAATGTCAGTATTTACAAAGGTGTGACACTGGAGGACGGTGGGTAGTGGTGTAGAATAGGTGATTTCAGGGTGTCATTCTGAACGAAGTGAAGAATCTCTGTTTCTGTAATACACTGTTATGATAATAGATTCTTCGCTGCGCTCAGAATGACAGTGAGAGGGTTCATCACCTCTTCTACACCACTACCGGACGGCGTATTCTGCGGTCCGTCCATGGTGTTTACAAATGTTTACAATCCCAGAGCCGAAATCC
>DZCT01000598.1 GCA_022736535.1 Desulfatirhabdium butyrativorans
CTTTGCGTATCCTCCGCGTCCTTTGCGGTAAAAAATTATGTCGAACTCACGTTAAAACGGGTTTTAAACCCGTTCTACAGCAAAACCCGTTTTAAATTTTAACTTTCAGATTTCTCACTCTTCATATATTCCTTTGCAAGCACAAGGTAGGTCATCATGGGACCTCTGAATTTTCGGACATCAGCTTCGCTCAGTTCTTTTCGGAGCATCGCGGGAACGCCTGCCACCAAATGCCGAGGTCCCACAGTCTGCCTTTCTTTTACCACCGAACCGGAAGCCACCACCGATTCTGCCCTCACGCACGCGCCGTTCAGCACCACAGCGCCGATGCCGATAAGACATCCGGCTTCCACGGTGCACCCGTGAATCACCGCATTATGTCCCACGCTGACGTTTTCTGCAATAACCGCAGGATGGTCTGTATCCGTATGCACAGTGCAGTTATCCTGAATATTGCTGTTTTCTCCAATGGTTACAGACGCCAAATCTCCCCGGATCACCACGCCGTACCAGATGCTCGCGTTATCTTTGATTTCCACATCGCCGATAATCACGGCTGTGGGCGCAATAAAAACATTTTTCCCGATTTTCGGCTTTTTGCCTTTGTATTCGCATATCATAATGACATATCCTGAAAAGAAAAAAAAATCATTTTATTTTTTATCTGAAAAGCTTATACAATAAACAATTAACTATTTTCAAGCAAAATTGAGCCGCAAATGAACAGGAATTTTTTTGCCACGAACAGACACGAATTGAATCACGAAGGAAAACACACGAATGAATCATTAAAAAATCATGTTGTTCGTAAGCTTCGCACTTTCATGTAAAAAAAATTCGTGTTATCCTGTTCGTGATTCAATTTGTGTTCATTCGTGGCAAAAGAGAAGAGGATGAATTTTTTTGCCACGAACAGACACGAATTGAATCACGAAGGAAAACAAACGAATGAATCATCAAAAAATCATGTTGTTCGTAAGCTTCGCACTTTCGTGTTAAAAAAATTCGTGTTCTCCTGTTCGTGATTCAATTTGTGTTCATTCGTGGCAAAAGAAGAGGAGGAATTATCATGGCGCTGTCCGTTGTTGACCTTTATAAAAGCATTCTGCCGAGAACCAATTGTAAAGACTGCGGTTTTCCCACCTGCCTTGCCTTTGCCGGTATGGTGGTTTCCGAAAAACTCCCTTTGAAAAACTGTCCGCACATTGCTCCCGATCTTCTTGAAAAATCTCAGAAAGAATTAGATGAGCAATATGCTACGGGAAAATGGCTGAAAAAAGACATGGCAAAGGATGCGCTGATATGGGCAAAGGAACGCTCCGCTTCCATGAGCATTCCGGATTTGCCGGAACGAATCGGCGGGGAAGTGACCGGAGATGCTGAGAATCCTGTCTTAAAACTTCCGTATTTCAGGACCTTCATCTTTATCGGAAAAGAAGGGATTTCCGGCGCAGACGGTCTGACGCTGAACCGCTGGGAACAGGTGTTCATTTACAACCATATCGCACAGGGCGGAAAAGCCGTTCCCACAGGAAAATGGAAGGGATTGGAAGAAATTCCGAACACGGTTTCCAAGATGAAATCCATGAAATCCCATGTGGAAGAGCCGCTGGTAAAACGCTTTCAGGGACGCACGGAGGAATTGCGGGAAGCCGCAGTAAAACTCGGCGGCAAGGACATGAGCCGGGAAATTCCCTCCGCAGAAATCGTGTTTCTTTTCAGACCGCTCCCGAAACTGCCGGTGCTGCTGCTGTTCTGGGATCAGGAAGAGGGGTTTGAGGCAAAGGCAAAGCTGCTCTTTGACGAGACGATTACAGAGCATTTGGATATTGAATCCATTATGTTTCTGAGCGAGAGGCTGCGGCAACTGCTTTGTGAAACTTCTTTGAGCCACGAATGAACACAGATTTGAGCCACGAATGAACACAAATTGTTCACGAACAGAAGCACACGAAATTATTTTTAAATTTATTCGTGCTGCTATTCGTGAAAATTGAGATATTCATTTTTCATTTCACCTTGAATATGTAATTTGAGGTTCGGGGTTCGGGGTCAGAGGCGTCGCCCCGAACCTCTTACCCCGAACCTCGAACCCGTGAAAAACACCCCCCCTGCCCCCCTCAAGGGGGGATTTCAAGTTCCGCTCCCCGCAGAATCCCCCTTTTGAAGGGGGGGCAGGGGGGATGTTTCCGCTTGAAGGGGGGCAGGGGGGATGTTTCCGTAATTACATCCCTGTGACGCACTGCAACGCCCGGATTGCCGTTTTCAGATCGCCTTCGAGCAAAGCCTGTATTGCATCTTCGACGCCGATTCTGCCGTCTCCGCCGAGGTCGTACAGGTTCAGGTCATAGTCAATTTCCGTGCGGATTGCAGCCCCGCCGAACACACTGCCGTCAAACT